>JASBUS010000101.1 GCA_030147745.1 Alphaproteobacteria bacterium | reverse complement strand
GTTGACTGTTAATCAATTGGTCGCTGGTTCGAATCCGGCCCGGGGAGCCACTTGTTCTTATAAAGAAAGCGACCTTTTGGTCGCTATTTTTTTTATCTACTGCACTTGTGTCATACGGCGAATACGGCTGTTAATATCTTTCACAGATTCAGACGCTTCATGTGTATTTCTTGAAATCTCTCGTGTTGTCTCATCTTGCTTAGCCAAGGCGTTTGCCGAATTACTGACATATTCATCAACTGACGTGGCTTGTGATACAATGTTCTGAATGCTATCCGCCACATTTGTTGATAGACCTTGGACAATGGATATTTTCTCCGCAATATCATCCGTGGCTTGCGCCGTTTGGTTGGCTAGATTTTTAACTTCGGATGCCACAACAGCGAATCCTTTACCAGCCTCACCCGCACGCGCAGCCTCAATCGTTGCATTTAAGGCAAGTAGGTTCACTTGCTCCGCTATATCGCGGATAAGCTGAACCACGTCCCCCATAGAATCGACTGTGCCCATAAGCTCGCCACTCGCCGTGCTTGTTGTACGAATCTTTTGAGAAATATCGGATACCGCGTTTTTTGACGACACCATGTTTTTATTAATCTCATCAATAGCCGCAGACATATTTTGAATAGCCGCAGATATCTCCGCCATTTTTTCTGCTGTCACCTCTGTTACGCCCATGGTTTTCATTAAAGCCGTTACATTGGTTGCAAACTTAACGACCTTAAACGGATTGCCGTCTGCATCAAGAATGGGGTTATAATAAGCATGGATCCAAATTCCACGCCCACCTTTGGCAATACGTTTATAAATACGCGTTTCTGCTTGGCCTTCTGCTAATTTCTTCCAAAACGCCTTATATTCAGCGCTATCTTTCTCCTTGGGATCAACAAATATACTGTGATGCTTGCCTTTAATTTCATCAAGCTCATAGCCCATCGTTTTAAGAAATATCTTATTTGCATCAGTAATTGTGCCATCCAAATTAAACTCAATAACGGCTTGTGACCCACGAATGGCTTTTACTTGGCCCAAGAAATTCGCATATTCCATTTTTTGGCGTGTGACGTCTGAAGCGAATTTAACCACCTTGAATGGCTTACCATCCATATCAAAAATGGGGTTATAGCTTGCTTGTATCCAGACAATCTTCCCGCCTTTGCCTATGCGCTTGATGATGCCTGTTTCGTATTGACCTTTTCGTAGGCCGTCCCACAACGCCTTATACTCGGCGCTATCCCTAAAAGCAGGTTCAACAAACATACTATGATGCTTGCCTTGAACTTCGCTGAGCGTATACCCCATAGCATTTAAAAAATTTGGATTAGCGTTCAGGATTGTGCCATCTAGGTTAAATTCGATTACAGCTTGCGACTTGTTAATCGCGTCAATTTGGCCTTCATAATCAGCATTAATAAGCTTTTGGGCGGTAACATCGGTTGCGATTTTTAATACGCCATATGGGCGCCCATTGGCGTCAAATAGCGGATTGTATGATGCCTGTATCCAGACTTCTTTGCCATTCTTGCCAAAGCGCTTATATTCTTGCTGTTGATATTCCCCCTTAGCAAGGCGCGCCCAGAAGTTTTTATATTCAGCGCTTTCACGATAGTCTTTATCAACGAATATACTGTGATGCTTACCTTTGATCTCTTCAAGGCTATAGCCCATAACATTTAGGAAGTTAGGATTTGCGTCAACAATAACACCACCCAAAGTAAATTCAATGACGGCCTGCGATCGACTAATTGCGTCAAATTTCTCTTTATGATCGGACGTACGAGATGTGATAAAGGAAAGCTTCATAGAAAAACTCCAGTAAAATAGCTTAAATAAAATCAATATAAATAAATGTAATAATCTATTATACGATATCATATATTAAGCTTTGCTTAAGTACACATTTATATGCGGAGTTATAGGTGGCTTTTAAAGAATGCCCATATAGCTTCCGTTGCATTCATCGCTTGTGATGGCTGATCCGCACGTTTTGTGCCGCGCTTGCCGCCAGGCCATGAGTGACCTGCATCCTCAACTACATACTGAAAAACCTGCGCATCTTTCGGACAACTATAACTGTAGATTGTTAAATTCGTTTGCTGCTTTTTATAAGGTGCCTTTGAAGTGGCGCAGCCATTATTCTTCGCCCAAAATTCACCTTGATAGGTAACGGGCTTAATCGGCGTGCCATCCCAAGCGCTCTTAAAACGCCCCTCGGTTAGGCCACCATTTAACGGCACGCTTTCATCTAATGCACCATTAATCGTCAATACTGGCACAGGCGTCTTTGGTGCAACTTCATCACCAAATATACCTGAGATAACTGGCGCAATAGCTGTAACCTTATCAGGGCGTGCCATCGCATAAGCATGGGTCATCATGCCGCCATTTGATAAGCCTGTCATAAAAATGGCTTTTGGGTTTGCGTTATAACGTTTAATGACATCATCAATCACATCGGTCAGAAAGCTTATGTCGTTGATTTTATTCTGCATAGCATAGCCACAGCAGTGCCCCGCATTCCATGTACGTAATTTCATTTTACCGCGTGCCGAGCCATTAGGAAAAACGGCGATAAAACCTTGTTTAGCGGCATATTCAGCAATACCCGTCATATCCGCGGCATTTTGGCCGTTACCGCCACCACCATGCAGCATAATAACAACCGGAGCATTACGCGCAGGCGCGTTAGGCGGCACAAATATTTTATAGCTACGGCTTTGCCCAGATGATGTAAGTGATATTTCGTCTAAAGTTACGGCATTAGCATCTGCAGCTTGTAACAGTACAAATAATGATAAAATAATGGCTATAAAACGCATGAAGAATCCCCCGCCTTCGTGATTACACATATTCCCATTCAACGGCGTAAAGATAAAAACCCCTTCACCCTATTTAAAATTTCTTTTAAAATATTATATGTTTATAGGCGAATATACCACCTAATGAATTGTAATATTTACATTAAGTATAATTTAAAGATATATTTAATTGTTTCCTCATATAATGAGGGTATGTGAACTAAATTAACAGCGACAGGATGTGCATGAGCGTAGAAACTATTGCGGATTTAGAAAAACTAATACGCCTTGATCGTCAGGATGCGTCCTATGCAAAGCTGTTATACGAAGCCCTGCTTGATACCGACGTTTATATCCTTGCATCGACAGAATATGTATCCAACAGCAATGCACCAGAATTGGTCGCAGCAAATGAAGACCGCCCACCGGGCGCAGAAGATACACATTTAGCCATCACACTTTGGGAAGACCAAGAAGGTAACGCTGCCATACCGTTTTTCTCTTCTATCGACATTTTACAGGATGCGATTTTTAAAGAAGAAACTTATGTGCGCTTAAATGCAGGTGAATTATTTGAATTAACACAGGGCACAAATTTGGTTTTGAACCCTGTATCAGAATATAGCCGCAGCTTTTCGCCAGAGGATGTTCAAGATATCCTCAAACTCATGCATTAATCACGCAGCCGCAGCTTTTGCGCTAAATAGACCTTTATCACGATCTGCACAAATGCGCTTGATGCAATCTTCAAAACCATTCATCAGGAATGCGCCCTCTTCTTCTGCGGCGACTTGAAGCATCAGGTTTACATTCATATCAAAGATTGAAATCGTGAGGCCGTCTTTATCAACTTCTTCTGAAAGATCGTTGATATAACCCGCCTTAAGCGTACGTTCACGATATTCAAGATCATCATCACAGAAGCAATAAATACGCTTTTCAGGATAAGCGGCCTTAAGCATACGAATTGCCGCATTAAAACCTGCGAACCAGCCAACCTCAAACGCTGTGCCGCCATCAGGTTCTACGCCGCGAAATGAATTCACATTAGCGATGATCGCATCACATGAGAGCATTTGCTTAATATCTGCTGCATAAATATCAGCGCGGAATTCAGGGCCGAGCTGTTTAATTTCAAGATTGTTATCAAACGGATGTTGTGGCTCTAGGCCCATATTGCGGCAATATTCTTTTTGTTTTTCCGCGTGCTCTACGGCGTCTTGGCGAAAAATATCTGGTCCTGCCAAATAAACGCTAACTTTATCCATCATAGCCTCCCATGCTATATTTTCATGTATATTAGCAGGGGACGCTAAGCTTGGCAATATAGGGACATTTACTGGTTATAAGCTGTCGTATAGCCCTCTTCATTAATGCCATATTTTGCCTTAATGGTTTTAACGGACACATCAAGCCTGTCGATTATATCCTTATTTTTTGGGGCAAGGATATGGTAGACAGGCACATCATAGAGCAGCATGGTTTGAAAACTCCCGCTTTCGCTCATTGTCAGTTTTTGCATGATTTGCGGCATATATTCCTCAATGGCTAAAAAGCCATCAATACGCGAATGGGTGTACATATCAAGCAACTGGTCAATGTCTTCGACATATTCCACATCAACGCCATTATCTTTAAGGGCCTGCATGCTCCAATCTGAACCATATAAACCTGCCAGAGAATAATTATGTAGATTTGTACGGCTCTGCCTAATTCCATCAGCGACCGTAGGACGTGATACTAAATAGCCTTTAAAGTTGATTAAAGGCGTTGGCACATATTCTAAATCTGGATTATTTACAATTGCAGGGTATGAGCGCCCCATTATGGCGTCGATCTCATTATTCTTAACCATGCGCATAAGGCGGTTATATGGCAG
>JASBUS010000044.1 GCA_030147745.1 Alphaproteobacteria bacterium | reverse complement strand
TGAAATTATCGTGCATATGCCGATGCAGCCAAAATCAGATACCATTGATCCGGGCCCTGTTGTTTTAAAAGTCGGTATGACAGCTGAGCAGTTAACCGATAACCTTGATAAAGGTTTGAGCGCGTTTGACGGCTTTGTCGGCATCAATAACCATATGGGCAGCAAGTTTACTAGTGATGCCGTTGGTATGGATTTCTTGATGCGCGAATTAAAGAAGCGTGACTTATTCTTCCTTGACAGCGTAACCTCACCATCGACCAAAGGCGAAGAAATGGCCACGCGTCATGGCGTGACATATTTGCGCCGTAATGTGTTCTTGGATCATGAAGAAACAGATGCGTTTGTTGGTAAAGCATTAGATAAATGCAAAAGGCTCGCGGCAAAAGAGGGGCTATGTATTGCGATTGGTCACCCGAAAGATGTGACTATTCGCGGGTTAGAGAATTTTGTGAGCAAAGCGCAAGATGAAGGTTTTGAGTTCGTCTCTATTTCAGACATTATCGCAGCGCATAAAGCAGAAGAAAAATTACATGTTGTTGAGGCGCGCCCTTAATGGTTCTCATTAATCGCCTGATGAACGATTTGCAAAAGCCTGCGGGTGTATATCAAGGCGTTCAGGTGCGCTTCGGATCCTTACTAAAATCCGTTTTTACTTTGTTATTAATTGCTGTGCTGACGATTGGCAGTTTTGCCTATAACGGCATTAGAAATGCACTCAGTAAATCTAAGATTAAAGATTCAGAGAAATAAAGCCTGTCATTTGTCCGATAAGTGGCTTGCGGCCATCAAAGCGGAATGTATCAAAGCCATCATCATAGAGAATTTTCGCCGCGAGAATTTCCTTGGCAAGGTCTTCGCTTTGTTCAGGATAGACATCTTGCATCAGCTCCATATGTTCAATCACTGTCCAAAGGGAACATGATTCAATATTGCTTAAACCGTTGAAGCTTTCGTGGATTCTTTTTGTCATGGCGTATCCTCCGTTAATCTGCGCGAGAACGTATCAGAATGCGCATGTTTATGTCAATATTTCTGTGCTATCAGATTACATCTGGTCAAACTTATTTACGTTTGTTGGTTTTGACAATGGTGAGGCTACACTATTATTTACTGCAGTGCTCGTGGCTTCTTGTGCATTTTGTGGCTCATTGAATTGCGATGTCAGAGCGCTATTCAGGTTAGTGTCCCTTAATCTTAGATAAGCCGCTCGAGCTTTTTCGTTATAAGGTTCCATAATCTCTGCTGCTTTATTATGCAGTGCTTCAGCAGCACGAGGATCTATGAGATTGACGAATTCGCCAATAAGATGCAAAGCATCCGATGCTAGACTTTTTGTAAAGGGGACTTGTGCGCCTAATGCAACGTCAAGATCATCATATGTTTTTACATTTTCAAGTTTGTTCATAATCTATTCCCCTTATTTGCGGTATGTATGGTTATGTATTTTATGGCATTTATGCACAACCTTCAAGGTTTTGTTGTTTTATCTTTTTAAAACAATAGGTTAATTTGTGTTGTTGTTGCTTGGTATTAGCTGTCTATGGCGCTTTCGGCGGCTTTCATTAAGGCCATGGCTTTGTTGATACATTCCTGATTTTCGGATTCCGGGATGCTGTCGGCGACGATGCCTGCGCCCGCTTGAAGGACGATTTCTCCGTCTTTGACCAAAGCGGTACGGAGGGCGATACAGGTATTCATGTTACCGAGGCCATCAAAATAGCCCACGCAGCCTGCATAGAAGCCGCGTTTTTCGTTTTCGAATTTATGTATGAGCTTCATAGCGCTAACTTTTGGGGCGCCGCTGACTGTACCTGCGGGAAAGCCAGAGAAGAGGGCGTCGACACAGTCAAGGTCATCACGCAGCTGTCCAACGACGTTTGAGACAATATGCATGACGTGGGAATAACGCTCGATGACGAAGTCTTCAGTGACGCGTACTGTGCCGATTTTTGAAACGCGGCCAACATCATTCCGGCCGAGGTCAATGAGCATTAAATGTTCAGCGCGCTCTTTTTCATCGGCAAGGAGGTCTTCGGCTAAGGCGGCGTCTTCCTCAACGGTTTTTCCGCGTGGGCGTGTGCCTGCAATTGGGCGGACGGTGACTTCGCCGTCTTGGACGCGGACAAGGATTTCAGGGCTAGAGCCGACAAGGGTAAAGCCATCCATTTTTAGATGGAATAAAAATGGCGACGGGTTTATACGGCGGAGCGTGCGATAAAGGTCGATAGCGGGAAGATCGAATTCTGCACGAAAACGTTGTGAGGGTACTATTTGGAAGATATCACCCGCGAGAATATGTTCTTTGACATCACGTACAAGCTGCGCATAGCCTTCATCAGTGAAGTTGCGTTTTAACTTTAGCGGTGTTTGCAGAGCGCTTTTGGTTTTTAGGTGGCGCTGTGCAAGCGGCGTGTTGAGGCGGGCGACAGCATCGTTTAATAAAGCGCAGGCTTCTTCATAGGCCGCTTCAGCGGTGCAGCCTTTGGTCTCAGCTGTTTTTAGAACAGGAACGGATAGGGTCAGTTCATGTTTCACATTGTCAAAAACAGCAAGCAGGCGCGGACGCATCATGACGCCCTCGGGAATGTTTAACGTGTCTTCATTCTCATTTGGCACAGTTGGTTCAAAATAGCGTACCATTTCATAACCGAGATAACCATATAAACCGCCAGAGCAGGCCGGTGGTAGATGGTCTGGCATGACATCTATTTTGCAGCGCTTTATGTGGCGGCGTAGTTCATCTAACGGATTGGGATTATTCCCGTTTGATTGCCACGTGACATCAGGGTTGCAGGCGATAATCGAGTATCGTCCGATATGTGCGCCGCCTTCAACAGATTCCAAAAGGAAGCTGTAAGGTTCGTCTTTGGTGATTTTGTAATATGCAGACAGCGCCGTGTCAAAATCGGCGCTGTATTGCGTGTAGACAATCTGCGTTTTGCCCGCATCGTAATTCGCGGTAAAGTCATTTAACGATGGGGCAATGCTAGTCATTATTATTGCTGCTGCTGTGGGTTGTTATACAAATATGTCAGCAAGTTTTCATTGATGGTGTATTTATACTTATCCTGTAGGGATATGTATAAAAGCTGCAATGCTTCTTGCTGGAAGTTTTGTGTTTCAGCCAGTGCGGCAATAGTTACAAGCTCTTCTTCATCGGCATTCGCGCTATCCTCTTTGCTTAGGCTTGTGTCCTTAACATAGGCGAGGATGGTTTTATCAACACCTGGGATGATTTGCGCCGCGTGAATATCTGCTGAAAGTAGCAAAGCACGACCTTGCGCAGAGATGTCTTTTTCAAGCTCTTCATCGTTGAAGCTTGCGCTGCGTGAGATAGACGCTTTGTGGTTTTTAAGGCCAGATTCTTTGACAACATCAGTCCAGCTAAGGGATTTATCAGCCACTTTGCCTGATAGATCACTCGCCTTCATAAATGTTGCGTTGTTTTTCTGTTCTTTTGTCCATGCTTCACGCACTTGTTTCTTCACGTCTTCGAATGGTTTGATTGTGCTTTCTTTAACTTCATCCATAACGATGAAAGCAAGGGCGTTATCAGATAATTCAAAAACGCGTGATGTTTCACCGCTTAGCAATTCATTTGATGTTTTAAGGATAGTTAGCGCATCTTCTGAATTGAAGTCTTTAAGTGGTGAATCTTGCGTGCCTTCCAAAACGCCCTGACGTGTTAGGTCTTTGAATCTTTCAGAAGTCATTTTGTAATCAGCAATCACTTGTTGAGGATCTTCACCGCCGAATAGACGGTCTTCGATTTCACCAAGGGTATTGTCTAATGTGTCCCAAATCGCTTCGTCATGAAGTTCTTTGGCAATGTCATTTTTAACGTCTGCGAAGTCGAGTGCATGTGCGTCTTCAACATCAACGATTTTAACAATATGCCAACCAAGTGCGGTTTCAACTGGGCCTAGGATATCACCTTTTTTAACGCCATCGGCGAAGGCTTCTTTGTCCAGAACTTCAGGCAGGCTGCCTTTTGTGTAGGCTTGGGTGTCAATGAAGCTGCCGTCATCGCCTGTGACGTTTTTTGCGGCTTTTGAAAGTGGTGTGCCTTCTTCAGCGGCCTTTTTAATCTTAAGGGCATCGCCTTCAGTGTCTGCAACAGCTTGTGCGATTTTGTGTTTTAAAGGCACGCTATAGCTTGCTTGGTTCTCATCGTAAAAGGCGCGGATTTGTTCATCCGTGATTTCTACATCGCTTTTGATCTTGTCTTTATCTAGACGCGCAAGGGTAAAGCTGCGTTTTTCAGGAATACGGTAACGCTCTTGGAATGTTTTATAGTGACGCATCAATGTTTCTTCATCGGCGTCTTGTTCCAATTTTGCTTTGTTATTTTCGAATACGATATATTCAATATTACGTGTTTCTTCACTGAATGCATTTAGGTCTTTGGCTAAAAGCTTCGGTGTGTAAAGGGCAGAATTAGTAATCGCGCTGTTGACGATATTATTGGTCATTTCACGCTGAACATCATTAATGAAAATGGTTTCGGTCATGCCGTTTTGACGGAGAAGGGCCGCCAAAATTTCACTTTTCTTTGATGTTGTATCTTCGGCCGCATATGGCTCAAGAATCTCATTAATATAATCGGTGATGTGATCATTGCTGATCGCGATGCCAAGATCATTCGCACCTTGAAGCATTAGCAGGTCACGGATTTCACGGAAAAGCGCCTGATGCACAAGCCCCATATCATAAGCTGCCTGTGGGGCAACGCCTTGCATAGCAAGGATGCGACGTAGTTTTGTGTCGAATGGACGGCTGTTAATTGTATGCGAGCCAACTTTCGCAACATCAGATGTTTTAATGCCGCTGCCAAAGAATCCACCAGCATCGGTAAGGATTAACCCTGCGGCGCCCAAGACCAAGAGAGCAATAAATAAACCAGAAAATATGCCTTTACGCATGCTTTTTAACATCGGAACTGTCCATTAATTATAATTTCAAACGTTATATATATAAGGGCTGAAAAAAAATACGGCAACAGTGATTGCAATATCATCCACCTATCTATAAGGTTTGAGCATATTTTTCTTAAAAGGAGCGCATAAATATGTCCAAATTAATTGCTGGTAACTGGAAAATGAGCTGTTTTGGTGTGGATGCCATTCATTTGGCGGAAAATATCCGCGATGCGGTTGCGGCAAATAATGAGGTGCTTGATGGTGCTGATTTGCTGATTTGTCCACCAACACTTTATATTGGTATTGTGCAGACGGTTTTGGGCCCTGAATCAGGCATTAGCGTTGGCGGTCAGGATTGTGCTGTTGCAGCGAATGGCGCGCATACAGGGGACATTTCTGCTGAAATGCTTGTGGATGCGGGCTGTGAATATGTGATCCTTGGGCATTCAGAGCGCCGCCAGAACCATGGTGAAAGCGATAAACTGATTGCGGATAAAACAGCGCGTGCTTATGAAGAAGGCTTGAATGTCATTCTTTGTGTTGGCGAAACAGAAGCTGAACGCGATGCAGGTAATGCCGAGGCTGTTGTTGGTGCACAAATTGATGCAGCGAATTTTGACGGCGCGGATTACGATAAAATAACAATCGCTTATGAACCTGTTTGGGCGATTGGCACAGGTAAGACCGCAAGCCCTGATGATGTGAAGGCTATGCACGGTTTTATTCGTGGGAAACTACAAGAAAAGCTTGCATATGGCGCCGAGATACGTATTTTATACGGCGGTTCAGTAAAACCCGATAATGCAGAAAGCCTGTTATCGTTGCCGAATGTTGATGGCGCGTTAATTGGTGGCGCAAGCCTGAATGCAGAATCGTTTATGGCGATTGCCAAAGCGGCGCATAAGATCGAAGAACAAGAATGCGCAGCTGAATAGAATATCAGATTTGAGAAGTATAAAACTATGGAATCAGTCTTACTTGTAATACATTTAATTGTGGCGTTGGTGATTATCTTGCTCGTCCTTCTTCAGCGTTCTGAAGGTGGCGGTCTTGGTATCGGCGGTGGTGGCGGTGGCCTTGGTAATTTGGCGACTGCGCATGGCGCAGCCAATATGCTTACACGTGCCACAGCAATTGCAGCAGGCTGTTTCTTTATCACAAGCTTACTTCTAGGGATCTTGGCCTCACGTGGTAGCAATACACAGAGCGTTTTGGACGCACTTGATAACCCAGTCGCGGCGGTAAGTGCTGAACAGGTTGTTGAAGAAGTCGTCGACCCGAAAGTTCCGATCTCAGAGTAAATCACATGACACGATACATATTCATTACCGGCGGCGTCGTTTCTTCCTTAGGGAAAGGCCTCGGCTCCGCCGCCCTTGGCGCATTATTACAAGCACGCGGTTACAGCGTGCGTTTGTGTAAATTGGACCCGTATTTGAACGTGGACCCAGGCACAATGAGCCCGTTTCAACATGGTGAAGTTTATGTAACGGATGACGGCGCGGAAGCTGACCTTGATTTAGGTCACTATGAACGCTTCACAGGCCGTCCAGCGGTTAAAGGTGATAACATCACCACTGGCCGTATTTACATGGAAGTGCTGAGCCGTGAGCGTCGCGGGGATTACCTTGGCGCGACAATTCAGGTTATTCCGCATATCACAGACCAAATTAAAGACTTCATCCGTGAAAAAGACGGCAGCGCAGATTTTGTGCTTTGTGAAATTGGCGGTACAGTTGGTGATATTGAAAGCTTGCCTTTCCTTGAAGCTATTCGTCAGTTTGGTAATGAGGTGGGGCGTAACCGTTCCATGTATATGCATGTGACCTTGCTGCCATATATCGCGGCTGCGGGTGAGCTTAAAACCAAACCAACGCAGCACTCTGTAAAAGAGATGATGAGCTACGGTATTCAGCCAGATATCTTGCTTTGTCGTGCGGATCGTGAAATTGAAGATGGCGATCGTTATAAAATTGGGTTGTTCTGTAATATCCCTGAGGATGACGTTATTCCAGCGCTTGATGTGAAAACCATTTATGAGGTGCCATTAAGCTATCATGCGCAGGGGCTTGATACACAAGTCTTGAAGCATTTTGATTTGCCACATAGCGAAGTACCTGATTTGAGCGTGTGGAAGAGTATCGTTAAACGCATTAAAGAACCTGAAAGCAGCGTTCGTATTGCGGTTGTCGGTAAATACACCAATCTAGCAGATAGCTATAAATCCCTTAATGAGGCGCTGACTCATGGCGGTATAGCCAATAACGTGAAGGTCGAAATCAAATTTGTTGAATCGTCTGTCTTTGATAGCGAAGAGCAAGATATGGTTGAGGCGCTTAGTGATGTGCATGGTGTGCTTGTGCCAGGTGGTTTCGGTGCACGCGGCGCGGAAGGTAAAATTAAAGCCATTAAATTTGCCCGTGAACGTAAAATTCCTTATTTGGGTATTTGCTTTGGTATGCAAATGGCTGTTTTGGAAGCGGCACGTAATTTGGCTGGCCTTGCGGATGCGAATTCAACCGAATTTGGCCCATGCGAAACACCGTTGATCGGTTTGATGACGGAATGGGATCAAGACGGTCAAAAAGTTGAGCGTAACGAAAAGACAGATCTTGGTGGTACTATGCGCTTGGGCGCGTATCAAGCGCAGCTTGCGGAAGGTTCACTCGCGTCCAAAGTTTATGGCGCAACTGAAATTTCAGAGCGTCACCGTCACCGTTATGAAGTTAACATTCATTACCGTGATCAACTTGAAGCGTCTGGTTTGAAATTTTCTGGTCTATCGCCTGATGGGCAATTGCCAGAGATTGTTGAGCGTGATGATCACCCATGGTTTGTGGCGGTTCAGTTCCATCCAGAACTGAAGTCGAAGCCATTTGATCCGCATCCATTATTTGTATCATTCGTCGAAGCGGCATTGAAACAAAGCCGCTTGGTGTAAAAGATAATCTTAACAGAAAACAGAACGACTTGTGCTGGCTGCGCTGCTGTGTAGCTGATGGATCTTTGTATTGATGTCAAAGCAAAGCGCTTCTAGGCAGATAAACGCAGTGTCTTTGTATACAGCCTCTAGGAATGGTGAGGCGTCTTTGTGTTTTTTCAGCATATTCATGACTTGCGAAGCAACTTCTTCTGCGCGCTCTTGGTCTAACTTCCATGTGGTAACAAGGGCGTTGAACATATTTGCTGCATTAAGGGTCAGAATTATGAATGGATGATCCGTCTTGGTTAGAATGCGCTCAAGTTTTAATGCATTCACCATGAATTCAAAATTTTGTGTGTTATTTTCAGTGTTTTTATAAGCTGCAGGCGTGCGTAGGCAGGCCTTAGCTGTTTCAAGCAATTTCTTCATTGGCGCTTGTGATAATACATCGCGGCTTTTGGGTTGCGCTTCAAAAATGTTATCAATCTTTTTGATCAAGATATCAGCTTCGCGGTGAGAGGCGGTCTCAATATAGGCGTTCAGGTCATTAATAATGGTGATGACAACACAGTAATCAAAAATATGTTGTGACAGGAAAAGCTCTGTAATGTCGAATGTCAGTTTAATCGCATTGTTTAAGTTGTCCATATTCTCTTTATAGAGGCGTTGGACTTGCTCGTTCTTATCGAGTTTCTTGAGTTCATGTAGGTTTAAACTACTCTTGACCTGTATCATCTTTTATATCCCGCCTTAAAAGTTAACGAAAACTTAATTTTTATTTAACATAATATTAATTTATATTTAATAAATTTGCAACTAAATATATTTTTTCATTTAAAAACAGCGTGATGAGTGTTTATGCGGCGAATAATCGAGCGAAAAAATGCAAAAACGGTGACTTTATGGGCAAGTTGCACTATGTTACTCGCGTATTGAATAGCACTAGATCTATAGGAAGCATTTATCATGACGATCGTAAAAATTCAGAATTATGAAGTTTCAAATAACAAGCCGTTTGTTTTGTTTGGTGGTTTGAATGTTCTTGAAAATGAAGACATCACCTTAAAAGCGGTTGAGGTTTATAAAACGATCACAGATAAACTGGGCATTCCATTTGTATTTAAAGCGAGCTTTGATAAAGCCAACCGTTCAAGCATTCACAGCTATCGCGGTGTAGGCATGGATGAGGGGTTAAAGATCTTCGCTAAAGTTAAGGCTGAATTTGATAACGTACCTATTATTACGGATGTGCATGAGCAGTTCCAATGTCAGCCAGTGGCGGATGTCGTTGATGTTATCCAATTGCCAGCCTTCTTGGCGCGTCAAACTGACTTGGTGCAAGCTATGGCGAAAACAGGTGCAGTCATTAACATTAAGAAACCGCAATTCCTTTCACCATATCAAGTCGCAAACATCGTCGATAAGTTTAAAGAATGTGGTAACGATCAAGTGATTTTATGTGAGCGCGGTTATGCGCTTGGCTATGATAACTTGGTGGTTGACCCTATGGGCTTTGGCGTGATGAAAGAAATGACTAATGATACGCCAATTATTTGTGACACGGTGCATGCATCTCAAATGCGCTTACCGGGCTCAGAAGCTTCTGGTGGTCGCCGCGGTCTTGTGCCTGATTTAACACGCGCCGTAATGGCCATTGGTCTAGCCGGATTGTTTATCGAAGCCTATGAAGATCCGAATAAAGCGCGCTGCGATGGCCCATCGGCATTGCCGTTTGATAAATTGGAAGAGTTTCTCTCTCAAGCAAAAGCAATCGATGATCTTGTCAAATCTATGGATCTTGTTAAAATCAGTTAGTTTTTATTTTTAAAGGACACACAATCATGACAGCAATTATTGACATTCACGCAAGACAAATCCTTGATAGCCGCGGTAATCCGACGGTTGAGGTTGATGTCATTCTTGAAAGCGGTGCGACAGGTCGTGCGGCCGTACCATCAGGTGCATCTACAGGCGCGCATGAAGCGGTTGAGCTGCGCGATGGTCGTAAGGATTACTATAATGGTAAATCTGTTGAACATGCTGTGTCTTTTGTGAATACAGAAATTCTTGAAAATCTTATCGGCCTTGATGCGGAAGAGCAAAGCTATCTTGACCAACTCATGTGCGATATTGATGGTACGCCAAATAAAGGCCGCCTTGGTGCGAATGCGATTTTGGGTGTGTCTATGGCGCTTGCAAAGGCCATGGCGGATGAGCTTGATGTGCCGCTTTACCGTTACATTGGCGGCGTACGTGCGAACCAAATGCCTGTGCCAATGATGAACATCATCAATGGTGGTGAGCATGCGGATAACCCAGTTGATATTCAAGAATTCATGATTATGCCGATTGGCGCAGATAGCATTGCGACGGCCGTGCGTATGGGCGCTGAAGTTTTCCATGCTTTGAAAAAAGAATTGTCCAAAGACGGTTTGAATACAAATGTTGGTGACGAGGGCGGTTTTGCGCCAGCGGTGAAATCATCGGACGAAGCGCTGCAATATATTATGAAGGCTATTGCTGCTGCGGGTTATAAAGCGGGTGAGGATATTGTCCTTGCGCTTGATTCAGCTTCAACAGAATTCTACAAAGACGGTAAATATCATTTAGAAGGTGAAGGTAAAGTCCTATCATCAACTGAAATGGTTGCCTATTACACAGACCTTTGCACACGTTATCCGATTGTTTCTATCGAAGACGGCCTAGCCGAGGATGATTGGGATGGCTGGGTTGCGTTGACTAAAGCGATTGGTGAACATGTTCAGTTGGTTGGTGATGATTTGTTCGTGACGAATCCTGAGCGTTTATCCAAGGGCATCGCGATGGGCGCTGCAAATGCTATTTTGGTTAAAGTAAACCAAATTGGCACATTGTCTGAAACGTTGGATGCGATTGAAATGGCGCAAAAAGCCGGCTATGGCGTGATTATTTCACACCGTTCAGGTGAAACAGAAGATGCGACAATCGCTGATTTGGCTGTGGCGACAAATGCGGGGCAAATCAAAACAGGTTCACTTTCACGTTCAGATCGTATCGCGAAATATAACCAATTGATCCGCATCGAAGAAGAGCTTGGCCCAGTGTCACGTTACAATGGCCGTGCATTCTTGCGCAGTGAAAAAATGTTAAGCGAAGCGAAAGTTAAAGCGGCTTAAATTTTGAATTAAACGCAGCAGGGGGATTGCGATGCGCGGATATATCTATATTGCTGTAGCAGCATTATTAATGTTGTTCCCGACACTGGCTAATCGCTATAGCGGTTATTCAGGGCAGTATCTTGTTGCGTTTGATATGCGTCAGAGCGATTACTTCGCCAACGCCGTTGTCTATGTTGCGGATAATAAAGTCATGGGGGCTATGGGCTATGTCTTGGGCAAAGCCTATAGCGCTGATGCGATTAAAGATGATCCGCTTATTCCGCAAGAAATTAAAGATGCGAATATTCCTGTCTATGAGGGCGGCCCGCTTGGGCGTGATTCAACGCTGTTTATTTTAAAACATGTGATTAGTGGTAAGGATGAACCTGCATGGCAGGGTTATAAGGTCCATGTCATGACGGACGAACAAAAGGCCGCCGCTGTAAAAGATGTCATCGAAAGTTATGGCGATGATACGGACGAACCACGTTATTTGCTGTTTAAGGGCTATAGTGGATGGGCGCCAATGCAGCTTGAATTGGAAATGCTGCGTGGCATTTGGCTCAGCGCTGATGAGCTTGGCGTAAGCCTTGATAATGCTTTATTAGAGGACTCTGGCGTGCTTTGGCACAAGGTCTTTAAGAATGTGTCGCAGGACACGAAAAAAAAGCTGGGGAAAATTTATTAAATAATTTGAGTCCCTTAACAGGATATGTTCTCATTTCGTTCTCAATAACCGCTTGAATCTAAACAATTTTTTGTTTGACAGAAGTGATTCGTTTGTGATTCTATAGGTATATGAGTAGTTATTATACAGGTCATAAATATTTCAAAGGGCGTTACGGAGTTGTTTTATTCCTGACGGTATTATGCTTGTATTTCTCTTATTTCAGCATGTTTGGTGAGCGTAGCTTCACACGTTTAGCTGTTCTTAACACAGAAATTTCACAAACCGATCAAGAGCTTGCAAGCTTGTCTGCTGATGTGCAGCATCTGCGTGAGCGTGTACGGGCGATGCGCCCTGATGCATTGGATCGTGATTTGTTAGAAGAGCGCGTGCGTTACATGCTTGGTTTCCGCTCTGAAAATGAGTGGGACGTACTTTAAGTACTGTTTTAATTGATTTCTTCACCTTTTTGTTGGTTTTTCAATATGTTGCACCGCAGCATAAGGGCGCTTTTTTACTGGATTCTTGAAATGAAATGGTGTATCTCATGCCATGAAAATGATCTGTAAATTTAAAACGGAGTAGTGTTGTGGGTGCAAAATCATCAAAGAAAGAAAGCACTAAATTGAAATCGGTTTCTAATGTTTCACCGGCACCGACGCCGGCGGAGCTGAAAAAGCTATACCGCGAAATGTTGCTTATTCGCCGCTTTGAAGAAAAAGCGGGGCAGCTTTATGGTATGGGGCTTATTGGTGGTTTCTGTCACCTTTATATCGGCCAAGAAGCTGTAGTGACAGGGATTACATCTGTACAAGAACCGCAAGATACTGTGATTACAACATATCGTGACCATGGTCACATGTTGGCCTGTGGTATGGAAGCAAAAGGCGTTATGGCAGAGCTTACTGGCCGTGAAGGTGGTTATTCGCGCGGTAAAGGTGGCTCGATGCACATGTTCTCGCAAGAAGCTAACTTCTATGGCGGCCATGGTATTGTTGGTGCGTCATTCGCGTTGGGGACGGGTTTGGCCTTCACTCATAAATATAAGGGCGATAATGGTGTTTGTGTTGCCTATTGCGGCGATGGTTCAGCGAACCAAGGTCAGGTTGCCGAATGTTACAACATGGCAGCGCTTTGGAATTTGCCAGTACTTTATGTGATTGAAAACAACCGTTACGGTATGGGCACATCAACCAAACGTCACGCGGCGGGTGAATTGTTCAAGCGCGGCGAAGGTTATGGTATTCCAGGTGAACAAGTTGATGGTCAGGATGTATTCACGGTTCAGGCCGCTGCACGTCAGGCGCTGGATTATGTGCGTTCAGGTAATGGTCCATATATTCTTGAAGTCATGACATATCGTTACCGTGGTCACTCAATGTCTGACCCTGCGAAATATCGCGCGAAGGAAGAGGTTGAGGATTACAAAAACAACCATGACCCAATTCAAGCCATCAAGAATTTGATGAATGAAGCTGGTATCAAAGAAGATGATCTTAAAGTGATAGATAAAGAAATCAAAGAGATCGTCAATGATGCGGCTGAGTTTGCAAAAACCTCTCCAGAGCTTCCAGCGGAAGAGCTTTGGACAGATATTTTGATCCCGGTTGAAGAATAATATATATAGATAAATCAAATTATTAGCGGAGTTTATTACAATGGCAATAGAAGTGTTGATGCCGGCGCTATCCCCAACGATGACTGAAGGTAACCTTGCGCGTTGGTTGAAAAAAGAAGGTGATAGTGTTTCAGCAGGTGATGTGATCGCCGAGATTGAAACCGATAAAGCAACCATGGAAGTTGAAGCCGTCGACGAAGGTGTGATTGGTAAGATTTTGGTTGAAGAAGGCACAGAAAGTGTCGCAGTTAATTCAGTAATTGCGATGTTGTTAGAAGATGGCGAAGATGCTTCTGCGCTAGATAGCGTTAGCGCATCATCTGCGGCATCTGTGGCGGCTGCCCCTGCGTCGGTTGATGCTGCGCCAGTAAGCACATCAGTGGCAACGCAATCTGGCGGCGCGAAAGTCGCAAATCGTGACATTCTTTACGCGCAAGGCGCGGTTGTTGAGCCGCCTGTGTTTGACGAAGCTGCTTATTTTGCGGATACAGTGAATGTAACTGTACGTGAAGCGTTGCGTGATGCAATGGCGGAAGAAATGCGTAAAGACGAAAATGTTTACCTCATGGGTGAAGAAGTTGCTGAATATAACGGCGCTTATAAAGTTTCCCAAGGTTTGCTTGATGAGTTCGGTGCAAAACGCGTGATTGATACGCCTATTACTGAACATGGTTTTGCGGGTATCGCAACGGGTTCTGCTTTCACAGGTTTGAAGCCGATTGTTGAGTTCATGACAATGAACTTCGCGATGCAGGCGATTGACCATATCATTAACTCTGCGGCGAAAACGCTTTATATGGCGGGTGGTCAACTCGGCTGTCCAATCGTTTTCCGTGGCCCGAACGGCGCGGCAGCACGCGTTGGTGCACAGCACTCACAATGTTATGCGTCTTGGTATGCACATGTTCCTGGTTTGAAAGTTGTTGCCCCATGGTCAGCGGCAGATGCGAAAGGCTTGATGAAAGCGGCTATTCGTGACCCGAACCCAGTGATCATCCTTGAAAACGAAATCATGTATGGTCAAAGCTTCGATGTACCGAAGGATGAAGACTATGTTATTCCAATTGGCCGCGCGAAAATTGAACGCGAGGGTAAAGATGTAACAATCGTAGCATTCTCTATCATGGTTGGCAAGGCGCTACAGGCGGCTGAGAAGCTCGCTGAGCAAGGTATTGATGCGGAAGTGATCAACCTGCGCTCAATTCGTCCGCTAGACCGCTGGACGATCCTTGAGAGCGTGAAGAAGACAAATCGCATCGTTACGGTTGAAGAAGGCTGGCCTTTTGCGGGTATCGGTTCTGAAATCGCGGCGCTTTGTGGTGAACATGCCTTTGATTATATGGATGCACCGCTTGCACGTGTTTGCGGCGCGGATGTGCCAATGCCATATGCGAATAATCTTGAACAACTTGCTTTGCCGCAAATTGATGAGATTGTTCACGCGGCGAAAAAGGTTTGTTATAAAGATTAAGCCATTAAACGGTAAGAGATTAGAGGAAGTTTAATATGCCTATAGAAGTTTTAATGCCTGCTTTATCGCCAACAATGACCGAAGGCACGCTTGCGCGCTGGTTAAAGAAAGAAGGCGATATGGTTGAGGCCGGTGATGTGATCGCCGAAATTGAAACCGATAAAGCAACCATGGAAGTCGAAGCCGTTGATGAAGGCAAGCTTGCAAAAATTCTCGTTAGTGAAGGGACTGAAAATGTGCCAGTGAACGAGATGATTGCTGTGTTGCTTGAAGATGGCGAAGATGACAGCGCCGCTGACGGTTTTTCAGCAGGTGGCGCGGCAGCCGCTGCACCACAGGCCGAAGCGAAAACAGAAAGCGCAGCGCCCGTGGCTACGCAAGCCGCAGCAGCGCCGGTCGCGGCCGCAAAAGATGGTCAGCGTATTTTTGCATCACCTTTAGCACGCCGTTTGGCGAAAGATGCGGGAATTGACCTTGCTGGTGTTAAGGGCACAGGCCCACGTGGACGTATTGTGAAGGCTGACGTGTTAAGCGCACAAAAAGGTGGCTCAGCAGCGCCAAAAGCGGCTGCAGTAGGGCATACAACAATGCCAACGCCAATTGGTCATGCTTATGATGCGGATACAAAGGTCAATATGTTCAATATGCCTTACCGCGAATTGCCAGTGAATAACATTCAGAAAGTTACGGCGCGTCGTTTGCTTGAATCTAAGCAATCTGTACCGCATTTCTATCTAACAATGGATATTGAGCTTGATAGCTTGCTTGCTGCGCGTAAAGATTTGAATGACAAAGCCAATGGTGCATATAAATTGTCAGTAAATGATTTCATCGTTAAGGCTGTTGCTATGGCGCTTAAGGCGTATCCAGCATGTAACGTGTCATGGCAGGATAGCGCGATGCATCAATATCTGCATTCAGATATTTCTGTTGCTGTGGCAACGCCAAATGGTTTGATTACACCAATTGTTCGCGCCGCTGAAAGCAAAGGTTTGGCAGAAATTTCAAATGAAGTGAAAGAACTTGCTGGCCGTGCGCGTGAAGGTAAGTTGAAGCCAGAAGAATTCCAAGGCGGGTCATTCTCGATCTCTAACCTTGGTATGTTCGGCGTCACAGAATTCTCAGCGATCATTAATCCGCCACAAGCTTGTATTTTGGCTGTGGGCGCGGGCGTTGAACAGCCAGTTGTTCGCGGCGGTAAGGTCGAAGTTGCAACCGTCATGAAAGTGACCCTGTCAACAGATCACCGCGCGGTTGATGGGGCAGTTGGCGCTGAATTCCTACAAATTCTTAAAGGTTATATTGAAAACCCAGTATCTATGTTGGTGTAATTCAATCGCCTTAATCAAAAGAAAGCCCGCTGATTATGCGGGCTTTTTGTTTATGTTTTTATGGTGATGCATGTTTCGATGTTTAATCGTGGCATCTTGAGTTTTATCTGTAATTTGAACATGTATCCTCCCTGTGATTGCGTGAGCATAGCAGGGGGCGGATAAAGTTGTATACCCCCCATATATGGGGGGGTAAATTAAGCTGCACCGCCTAATTCTTCATCCCAGACTTTCATTGCTGTTTACGCCTGCTTTGCAATAAAATTAGGTGGCGGGAGTAGTTTTCTTTTTATTGATATATTCGCGGTAGAGGATATAGCATTGCGCGCTCATAATCAGCGCCGTGCCACCAATGACGGCATAGAGGTCCAGCTCATAATGCCAATAGAAGTAATCGGCAAGAAGGCTCCAGAATAATGCAGAATAAGCAAATGGCGTAACGACTGAGGCTGGGGCGTATTTATAGGCATTAGCTAAGCAAAGCTGCGCTGACCCGCCTGATAATGCGACGACTAAAAACACCCATGCTTCATGCAATGGAATGGGTGAGGCGAGCCATGGCATAGCAAGGCCTGGAATGAGTGTGCCGCCAATCATGAAATAGAATGTCACAGTTAGTGGGGATTGGCTTTTTAAGTTACGCAATGTGACAAACATCGAAGCATGTAGTAGGGCGGCGAGTAGGCCTAGCCCCATGCCTAAAATATTCACGGCGCCACTTGGCTGCGCGATGATGTAAACGCCGAGCATGCCGAATATAACGGCGGCCCAACGATGCGGGCCTACATGTTCTTTTAAAAAGAAATGCGCAAAAACGGGGGTAAGCAATGTTGATGTGAAGAACAGTACAGTCGCATATGACATTGGCAACATCGATAATGTCGCATAGGTGACAACCAAGCTAATCCCGCCGACTGTGGCGCGAAAGGCAACCCATTTAGGCTGCGTTGTTTTGGCGTAGTGACGGTTTTTGGGGATCAGCATAATAAACGCCAGCAAGGGGATCAGCACAATTAAGTTACGGTAAAAGGCAATTTCGGCGACATGATGTGTGGCGGATAAATATTTTGCGCTCCAGCCCATAATGAAGAATAAAAAATGCGCCATTAGGCAGCATGCGATGCCTAAGAAGATTTTGTCATTATGGGGTTTAAGAATACTCATATTTTCACGTTAGGCTGATTTGTGCTGCTCTGCAACAATAATTTAATTTGTGGAATAAATGATATAAGTTTTTACTTTTCTGCGTCTAGCTTGCTAAGTTTAACGAGTTAATCAATTCAGAATAATTTGTGAATGGGGAGTAGCTTCATGCGTGTCGAGTTGGCAGGCGGTTTGGGGATCGGTAAGTCTACGCTATGTCGTGCGTTGGAACGCATGGGCTTTAACTGTATCTATGAAAACCTTGATAATAACTTGTTTTTGCAGGATGCCTTTGTGGATCCAGCGAAATTTCGTTTTCCATCGCAAATGTGGTTTGCGTTGACCAAATTCCATGAACTTAACAAATTCTACAGCCAAGACCGTATCAACATACTTGATCAGGCCATTTTGAATGTGCTTGCTTATACAAATTTATTCTTTGGTGATGAAGATCCAGAAGGTCTGCGCCTTGTTCAAGATACCTTCGCGCATCTCGAGCATACAATGGGTAAACCTGATTTGATTATTCATTTGGAATGTTCACCCGAAGTGCAAATGCAGCGTATTGCTGGCCGTGGCCGCAGCCATGAAAAGAAAATTGAGATGGATTATCTCGTCGCTTTGCATGATGAAATCACGCGCCTTGTTAATGCTGCGCGCGATGCCGGTCAGGAAGTCTTGTTGATTGATACGGAAAAAGTGAATATCGACCAACATAAGATTTTCGCCGCTGACCTTGCGCGTCAAATCGCGGATCGTTTTGACATTAATATCCAAAATTATATGGATCAATTCGTCACCGAACAAAAACGCCAAAAATCAGAACTGCCATTGGATAGCGCAGCTTAAAGGCCGAGGATCTTTTTCCAAAATGGTTTGTTTTCTTCGATGATCGCGTTTTTGTGGTCATTTAATCCTTCTTGGAAGCGCGCTTTCTCATTGTCTGTACAGCGGGCATGCTCAAACTCTTTAGCAGTATTAAAGACGTTCATAATACGTATATTATCGTAATATGCGGTTTGTTGACGAAGGTCTTGATCAAAATTTTCGCGTGTTGTGGCGATTGTGATTTCTTCAATAACGCTCGCAAAATCATTGCTGAATGTTGATAGGTGAACGAGATGCGTTTTGTTCGAAGCGCGTGCATTTTCAAATGCTTCGCGAAGTTGACTTGTATTTAGGTAATGTTCCATCCAAATATAGCTCATATGCACCTCCCTTTAGTTTGATTTATAAATATTGAGCATTAATATGTCAATAACAGAATGCTTCTGCAGCTATTGATTTCAAATCCATTTTCATGCATAAAAGCGGTTGATTTTATTTTGTAAGAGGGATGTTCAAATAATGAGTGATAAATCTTTTGATGTCGTGGTAATCGGCGCAGGTCCTGGTGGTTATGTTGCGGCAATTCGTGCGGCGCAGCTTGGTATGAAAACGGCTGTGATTGAAGTTAATCACCTTGGCGGTATTTGTTTGAACTGGGGCTGTATCCCAACCAAAGCGTTGCTCCGTAGCGCTGAAGTTTATCATAATATGAAACATGCTGAAGATTACGGCTTAAAAATCGAAGGTAAAGTGACTTTTGATTTGAAGAAGATTGTTGAACGTTCACGCGGCGTGTCTAAACAGCTTTCAGGCGGTATCGGTCATTTGCTTAAGAAGAATAAGGTGACGGTATTTGATGCCTATGGCAAGCTTGCTGGTAAAGGTAAAATCACGCTTGAAAAAGACGGTAAAAAGACCGATGAGCTAACCGCAAAGCACATCATTTTGGCGACGGGCGCACGCGCGCGTGTATTGCCGGGTTTAGAGCCTGATGGCAAATTTGTTTGGTCGTATAAAGAAGCCATGGTGCCTGAAGATATGCCGAAAAAGCTTTTGGTTATCGGCTCTGGCGCGATTGGTATTGAATTCGCAAGCTTTTACAACACACTTGGTGTTGATGTGACGGTTGTAGAATTGATGGATCGCGTTGTCCCCGTTGAAGATGAGGAAATTTCAGCCTTCCTTGGTAAAGCATTGAAGAAGCAAGGCATGAATATCATTACAGGCGCAAAAGTCACAAAGCTTGATAAAAATAAAGATGATGTTACTGCGCATATTGAAGATGCCAAAGGTAATGTGACGCAGCATAATTTCGACCGTATTATCAGTGCCGTTGGTATTGTTGGTAATGTTGAAAATATTGGCCTAGAGAACACAAAAATCCAACTCGACCGCGGTCATATTAAGGTTGATGGTTATTTGCGTACGGATGAACCGGGCGTTTACGCGATTGGTGACGTGGTATCGCCGCCATGGCTTGCGCATAAAGCTTCTCATGAAGGCGTGATCTGTGTTGAGAAAATCGCGGGTCTAAATAACGTACACCCAATGGCGAATGATAATATTCCGGCCTGTACATATTGCCACCCACAAGTGGCGTCTATCGGTCTGACCGAAAAACAGTGTAAAGAGAAGGGGCTTAAAGTTAAAGTTGGCCGCTTCCCATTCATGGGTAACGGTAAAGCGATTGCTCTTGGTGAGCCTGATGGTTTAATCAAAACAATCTTTGATGAGAAGACTGGCGAATTGCTCGGTGCACATATGGTTGGCGCTGAAGTGACAGAACTTATTCAGGGTTACACGATCGCGAAAACGCTAGAGACCACAGAAGAAGATTTGATGCATACAATCTTCCCGCATCCGACATTGTCTGAAATGATGCATGAATCTGTGCTTGATGCATATGGCCGTGCAATTCACTTCTAATATTTGAAAGACTTGGGGCATAAAATTTTGCGTATGTTTCAGCGAAACTTATTGTTGTTGTTATCTGCACTTATGTGTTCTGTGGGAACATCTTTTGCGGCAGATGACGTCGCGCAAAGCTATGCCTTGCCTGAAAGCTTGTTGTTTAATGGCAAACCAGTACCGCCATATTGTTTTTCACAAATGGATGAGCAGGATGTCATTTTTGTAAATTGCGACCTAATGGAAGGTCTTCAAATTATGGATGATGCAGATGCCATGCATGATGATGGTCGTGACGGTGTTGTATCTGCATCATACAGAAATGTTGAATTTGATAGCTACGGCGGCTTTGATCATTACAAATATCTCGGTAGCTCTAATGGCTTAGATTATGTTTTATATGTATCATCAGGTGGCGGATCGGGCGTTTTTTCGAGTGTGTTGGGCTTGAAACGTGATGGTGATGTTCTGAATATTGCCGATGTTTTGGGGGTAGGTGATCGCTGCAATGGTGGTGATACAGGGACATCAAAGGTAACGGCAGAAGGTGTAATAGTTGTTACA
>JASBUS010000095.1 GCA_030147745.1 Alphaproteobacteria bacterium | reverse complement strand
TGGTGAGTGCCTTCGGCAGGACATCAAACCACTCATGCGCGTTTTCGATGGAAAGCTCAGTGATTTCACCAATATGCTTGCCGCAAATTTTAATGGCGCGGGTTTCTTCTTTTAGGCGGTGGCCGTCACAAGCTTTACATGGGGATGCGCTTTGATATTCAGACAGCTCATCACGGACGCTTTGGCTTTCTGTTTCAATCATGCGGCGGCGGAGCGATGTGATTACGCCTTCAAATGGCTTGGTTGAACTGAACTCGCGGCTTTTGTCTTTATACACAAAAGTTAGCGGGAAGTCTGTACCGTGCAGGATGGCTTCCTTTGCGTCATCAGACAAATCACGCCATGGTGTTTTCATGTCAAAGTCATAGGCTTTAACGACGGTTTCAAGCGCCTGCATATAATATGGGGCAAAGCTTTTTGACCATGGCACAACCGCGCCTTGACCAAGGCTTTTGGAATGATCTGGCACAACAAGGTCAGGATCAAAGCGCGTATGGAGGCCAAGGCCGTCACATTGCGGACATGCGCCATGGGGGCTGTTGAATGAAAACATGCGCGGTTCAATTTCGGCGATGGTGAAGCCAGAAATTGGGCAGGCGAATTTTTCACTGAATAAGGTTTCTGTATTGTCCTGTGCATTCATCGCTACAAGCAAGCCATCACTGATGCGGAGGCCCGTTTCAACAGAATCTGCAAGGCGGTTGCCCATGTCTTCCTTGACAATTAGGCGGTCGATAACAATGTCGATATCGTGCTTCACTTTTTTGTTAAGGGTTGGTAGGTCATCCATTTCATAGAATTCACCATCGATGCGCACGCGTTGAAAACCTTGGCGGGCGAAGTCTTGCAATTCTTTACGGTATTCACCTTTGCGGCCGCGCACGATTGGGGCGAGGATATAAAGCTTTGTGCCTTCGTCCATCGCCATGATGCGGTCAACCATTTGTGATGCGCTTTGGCTCTCAATCGGTTTGCCTGTGGCGGGTGAATAAGGAATACCAACGCGCGCCCAAAGCAGACGCATATAGTCGTATATTTCAGTCACAGTGCCGACGGTCGAGCGCGGGTTTTTCGATGTGGTTTTTTGTTCAATCGAAATGGCAGGCGATAGGCCTTCGATCTGGTCCACATCAGGTTTTTGCATTAATTCCAAAAACTGACGCGCATAGGCGGACAGGCTTTCGACATAACGGCGCTGACCTTCGGCGTAGATCGTGTCAAAGGCGAGGGATGATTTGCCCGAACCCGACAGGCCCGTAATAACAATCAGCTTATCCCGCGGCATAGTGACGGAGATGTCTTTTAAATTATGTTCGCGTGCGCCTTGAATAGCAATTTCAGTCAACATGGTCGGGGCCGTTCACTCAGTTATTTGTTCTCTATATGTTCTTTTATATGATTCGTGTATGAAATGCAAAATAGATATTTGCTGCGGATTGTCAATTTATTGTCGTATTGCTTTTGCGACTTTACGCGCTATACTCGCTTTCATGAATGTTGATTTGTTCTTCAGAAATGGCGGCGGGTTATGTTTCCTGTTTGATGCCGCCCCCGAATTTCCTTTGCAGGCGCTGGTTTATGATGACCGAGCGCAGCAATTTTATTTGGAATTTGGCCCGAAAGCATCAAGCTTTCTGTTGAATATTGCCGTGCATGGTGATGCTGCGGATTATATGCATGAATTTTCACGCGCCCATGTCGGCTTGATTGACAAGGGCACAATCAAAGAAGCCCTGAATATGCCTGTGCTGCATATGGCGGCGGAACTTTCCGCGATGAATGAAGCCAATTATGGTGGCGGGCGTGATGTAACAGGTTTGCATGACATATTAAATAACTGCCATTTTGCGCAGGCCGTGCATCGTGAAGATATAGGCAATGAAGAACAAGCCAATTCAATTTTAGGCGAAGTGCCGCCGCATTTGATTGCGTTCTCACCGGCAATGGCGCAAGCCTTAAAAGCCGAGCGTGTACAGCGCCCAAGCTTTGAACCTTCGGCGCCACATTTACAAATGTAAGTAATCCGCTTTAATTAAAGACAATAAGACTTTGGGGAAGTTATGGAGTTTTTAGGTAAAAATATTGATCGTTTTAAAGATATTGGCAATGACATGGTCGAGGCTGCCTTTTTGCCTGATACATGGATTCAATTCGCGATTATTGCGGCGGCGCTCGCCGTCGGTTATGTGACGCGTAAATGGCTTAGCCCTAAAATTGTTAATGCGCTGGATCATATCGATTGGCCGTATCGCGTGGAAAAAGCTATTGCGCGTATTGCCAATTTGGTGATGCAGGTTGTTGCCGCGGTTATTTTGATTTTTGCTTCACAGGTCGCATTGATGACGCCGCCGCCATTTGGCTCATCCTTATTGGTATTAGCCTCAAATTTATTGGTGGCGTGGGTGATTATTCGCGCCTTGGTGCAAATCATTCATAACCCAGCCATGCGTCATACCATCTCGCTCGTCGGGTGGACGATTGCGGCTTTGGCTATTTTAGGCATATTAGATGAAACATCGGCTGCGCTTGATGACTTCGGTATTAATTTTGGCACATTCCGCGTCTCGGTACTGACCTTGATTAAAGGGGCGTTGTCGCTCTTCATCTTGGTCTATTTGGCTTCTTTTGTTGCTTCGGTGTTAGAACGTAAGGTGCAGAAGGCGCAGTCTATATCACCATCATCGAAGGTGTTGATTGGCAAGGTACTGCGCATTTTGTTGATTACTTTCGCGGTGTTGATCGGGATTACATCGGCAGGGTTTGATTTATCGTTACTTGCCGTTTTATCTGGTGCCATTGGTTTGGGTATCGGTTTTGGTTTGCAAAAGGTTGTATCCAACCTGTTTTCGGGCATGTTGCTGTTGATGGACCGTTCGATTAAGCCGGGTGATATCATCGAAGTTGAAGGGACATTTGGCTGGGTTGATTATATGGGGGCGCGTTATACGTCGATTGTGACGCGCGATAATAAATCCTTCCTGATCCCGAATGAAGATTTTGTGACGCAGAAAGTTGTGAATTGGTCACATGGTAATACCTTCGTCCGCGTGGAAGTTAAATTCGGTGTTGATTATGCATCCGATCCGCATCAGGTTAAGGCTTTGGCCGAAGCCGCTGCCAAAACGCCTAAACGTATTTGTGAAGACCCTGCGCCTGTATGTCACTTGGTCGGCTTTGGTGATAGCTCGCTTGATTTTACATTGCGCTTTTGGATTAAAGACGCGGAAGAGGGCGTCACAAATGTGCGCGGCGCGGTGATGTTAGCGCTTTGGGACACATTTAAAGAGAATGGCATTAACATCCCATTCCCACGCAGAGATGTACGGATTATGGATGATAAAGCGCCGAAGAAGGCGGCAGGCTAATCGACTTTATTTGACGGGGAGCCTCATTTTTAGCACGTGTTCATCTAGTTTAATGAGTGCTTCTGCTAATTGCGCGGCGCTTTTACCAAATTCTGCAGCTTCTTTTTTCGATGTATTATATGCTGTTGTTTGGTCACTAACATAGTCAAAAGTCTTTTTTAATTTCTTTTTTAAATTTAACGCTTCTTCAGCTGTCATTTTTAATTCGTCAGACATTATATTCTCTTTCAATTTTTATTTTACAGGCGTAAAGCCGCCAAAGCGGTTCTTTTGTTTTGCGTAGTCATTGAGTGCACATAATGTATCAAAGAGGGCATGTATGGCTTCGCCACTACTGATAATGTCTTTACTTCTCGCGCGTCTCGAATGTAGGTCAAAGCATGATTTTAAACCGTCCGTGAGAGCTTGATGATCGCTCGGTGATAAAAGGTCGCGTTTAATAAGTGTATTTGCAATATTTGCGGCATTGACGGCTGCACTTGCGTCTTTTTTGCACGTATCACAGTGATCATTTGCAAGATAAATCATGGATTCAAAGCTTTGTAAAAGCTGTTGGCGCATATCTTCGTGCAGCTCATCACTTAGTGCCATTTCGTATTTTTGTTTTTCGCTCATGCGCAGGCATCTCCCTAAATTTTATATATAAAGGGGTTTAGCATAGCGATTTGCTTTATGTCAAATATTTCCTGTTTTTACGGCTTCATGCCCGCGGCTTGTTTAGGCGCTTGGCCGCCTTGGAGTGGGGTGCAGGCTTGCTGTAACCATTTTTGATGGTCCGCGTCCAATAGGGGCGATAGCGTATCGTAGACTTTTTGGTGATAGGCGTTGAGCCAATCTAATTCATCCGCATCAAGAAGGCTGACATCAATTAAGGCTTTATCGATTGGTGCAAGGGTGATGGTTTCAAATTCAAGCTGACCATCGGCACGTAGCTGCGTGATGATAAGGCTTTCGATGCGAATGCCATATTCGCCTTCTTCGTAATAACCCGGCTCGTTAGAAAGGATCATACCTGCGTGAAGCGGGCGGACACTGCGCGGGGAAATGCCTGCGCTATCTTCGTGTACAGAAAGGTAACACCCCACGCCGTGGCCTGTGCCGTGGCCAAAGTTTTTACCAATCTCGATCAGGGCTTTACGCGCTGGGATGTCAACTTCTTTACCTGTTGTGCCTTGTGGGAAGACCATTTTAGCAACACCAATATGCCCCTTAAGCACGCGGGTGAACATTTCTTTTTGTGTGGCGGTTGGCTTGCCAATAGCGAGGGTGCGGGTAATGTCGGTTGTGCCGTCTGTATATTGTGCGCCGCTATCGACCAATAAAATGCCCGGCGGGGTGATGGTTTTGTGCTGTGCGTCTGTTGCACGGTAATGGACAATCGCGCCGTTATCCGCCCAGCCTGCAATCGTGTCAAAACTTGTATCGCGGAAGGTTTGGCTTAATGAACGGAACTCGATCAGTTTTTTATCGACATCCGTTTCGGTGACTTTGCCATTTGGGCCGTTTTCTTCAATCCATTTCAGGAATTTAACCATGGCGACGCCGTCACGAATATGGGCATCGCGCATGGCTTGTTGCTCTGCCGCTGTTTTACATGTGCGTGGAAGATAAACTGGATCTTTGCTATACGCAATTTTGAAGCCGCAATCCGTGAGCATATTTTCAAAATATTTAGCGCAGACATGTTCATCAATGCTCACGATTTGACCTGCTGATATTGATTTTAAATGTGCTTCTATGTCTGATGGCGCGACAATATTCACGTGGCTGCCAATATGTTTTTGGATATCGGCGGATACGCGTGATGGCTCAATAAACCAGTCGACATTGCCGTTTTTGTGAATAAGGGCGGTTGAAAGTGCCACAGGGACATGGGCAACGTCTTTGCCGCGGATATTTAAAAGCCATGCAACGGAATCGGTCATGGTAATCAGTGCGGCATCGCAGCCGTCTTTATCAACAATATCCGCAACGATTTTGCATTTTTCAGCGGCGCTGCGCCCAGCGGTTTGGTCAGGGAAGGCGCTGACTTTGCTTTGTGGTGTTGTCGGTTGATTTGTCCAGATCGGGTCAATTAAGTTGTCATCAACGGCTTTAAGCGTAATGTTGTGCGCGGCAAGGTCTTGGCTAAGCGTTTTAACTTGATTGACAGATATTAAGCGTGGGTCATAACCAATGACCGCATTTGGCACGGCATTTTGTGCAATGAAATGTGGCATAGGTGCTGGGTCGCTATCGTTTTCTTTGACGCTGTTGAAGACTTTAAAGAAAACTTGGTGCACTTGGTTTTTGGCTTGGATGGTGTAGCGGCTGTCGGTAAAGAAGCCTGCATGGTTGTTATCCAATACAATCGCTGTGCCAGCTGAACCGGTGAAGTCGGTGAGCCATGTTAAGCGGTGGTCAGATTCAGGGACATATTCATTATTATACAAGTCCGTATTCGGCACGATATAACCATTCACGCCAGCGGCTTTCATTGCATCGCGTAGGCGGAGCATGCGGACATCAATTGTTGGTTTTGTATTGGCGCTATTTGTCATTGTTTTTATCCCTGAATTTATCTTTGCTATGACCATATAAGGTTATTTCCGTAAAGGCAAGATTTCTTGCTTAATTGTGCAGAGTATTACCCATGTCGCGGCATTTACTTGACAGCAGGGTGATAAGTTGCAAAATGCGCCCTATGCCGATTTTATTATTAGGAGCAGGAATTATTTTATTGGGTGTTTTTCTGGTGTTTTTCCGGAAGAACAGCAATATCGATGCGCAAAAGGCTTTGTGGCGTTTTGTGTTGTTGATCATTATTCCGCTGACCTTGTTTTATTTGATTATATTGGGGCGCGCTTTGCCTGCCTTATTGGTGCTGTTTATTGTCGCGCCAATGATTGTGAAAGAGATTAAATCTCTGCGTAAAGAGCAAGCCTTAGCCAAAGAGGCCGATTATCCTGACCTAACCAATTTGAGCCAGTCTGAAGCTTATAAAATTTTGGGGTTAGAAGAGGGCGCAAGCGCAGAGGAAATTAAAGCCGCGCATGCCAAATTGATCAAAAAGAATCATCCTGACCAAGAAGGTAACGCATGGCTTGCCTCCAAAATTAATGCCGCGCGTGATGTGTTATTAGAAAAAAGTGATAAAGATGTTTAACAAGCGGATAAAAATTTGTTAGAAGGTTTTTTCCGAGTAATCGAGTAATAGAGTATGGATTTATATCATGAGTGATAAAAGCAATAACCGCCCAGTGCGTAAGGCTGTTTTCCCTGTTGCAGGTTTGGGAACACGTTTCTTGCCAGCAACTAAGGCTATGCCGAAAGAGATGCTGCCACTGGTTGACCGTCCGCTTATTCAACATGCATTTGAAGAAGCGCGCGAAGCGGGAATTGAAGAATTTATTTTCGTTAGTGGCCGTCATAAAGAGATGCTTGAAGAGCATTTTGATTATCAGCCCGAATTAATGGAAACACTGGAAAGCCGCGGCAAGTTCGACATGATTGAGCGTGTGCGCGACAGTGAAATGCCTGAAGGCAAGTTATTCCTAACGCGTCAGGCGCGCCCCTTGGGGTTAGGTCACGCGATTTGGTGTGCACAAAAATTGGTTGGTAACGAGCCCTTTGCCGTAATGTTGGTCGATGACGTGGTCTTGTCTGATACGCCATGTCTTAAGCAAATGATTGATTGTTATGCTGATGTCGGCGGCAATATGGCGGCTGTAATGGATGTACCGCGCGCGGATACTGCGAAATATGGTGTATTGGATGTTGCCAGCGAAAGTGGTAAAGTCGTTGAAATTAAAGGTTTGGTTGAAAAGCCGAAGCCAGAAGATGCACCATCTACGCTCTCTATTATTGGGCGTTATATTTTGCAGCCTGAAATTTTTGAATATCTTAGCCAGTTTAACAAAGGCGCGGGGAATGAGATTCAATTGACAGATGCTATTGCCAACCAAATTGGCAAGCAGCCTGTAAATGGTTTCCGCTTTGATGGTGTGCGTTATGACTGCGGCAGTCGCCTTGGTTTTATTCAGGCGAATATTGCTTTCGGTATGCGCGACCCTGAAATTGGCACATCCGTACAGGACTTTATTAAAAAGCAAGCGGGATCACTTTAATGGGAATCTTATTGATGATAATTGTGAAGCTTTTGGATCCTATTGGTTTAGTTGTCTGTTTTGTGTTGTTGTTAAAATTAAGAGATAAATGGTGGTCTATACCTTTGGCGGCAATGGCTTCAGCGTTTATGACTGAAACTATACTAACGAGTACGCAGATTACGCGTGATTGGGGGGATGGTTTAGCGATTGCTATATTGTGCGGCTTACTTCAAGCTGTTCTAGTATATGGCTTATTTAAGCTGAATGAAAATTTTCGGAAAAAGAAAAAGCTCCTAAAAGAAAATGTGGATTGATGTCTGAGTGATTATGAATTGCTCATAAATTAAGTAAGAGAATGAATATGCAGAATTTAGCTGTAAAGCATGAAGATATAGGACAGAACCTAATGAAAACATCACATGAATTTAACCCTGTTGTTTTGCGTGAATATGATATTCGCGGCATCGTTGGTGAAAATATCAATGAAGATGACGCTTATGCGATTGGCCGTGCGCTGGGCTCAAAAATTGTCCGTGCTGGCGGCTCGCGTGTTGCGGTTGGTCGTGATGGCCGTGATAGCTCTCCTGCACTTGCAACGGCTGTGATGCAGGGCTTTGTTGATTGTGGTTTGACGGTAATGAATGTTGGCGTTGGTCCATCGCCAATGCTTTATTTCACTGTGCATGACCGTATGCTTGACGGCGGTTTGGTTGTTACAGGGTCGCATAATCCTGCACATTATAATGGCTTCAAAATGATGGATCAAAAAGGCTCTGTCTTTGGTGATGCGGTTCAAGATATTGGCCGTATTGCGGCGGCAGGTGATTATGCCAGCGGTCAGGGCGAAATTCAGGAATTAAATATCTATCAAACTTATGTTGCACGCTTGATCCGTGATTTGGAAATTAGCGCAGGCCGCCCATTAAAAGTGGCGTGGGATTGCGGCAATGGTGCAGCGGGCGCGGTTATTCATGAATTTGTTGCGCAGTTGCCGGGTGAAAATGTGTTGCTGTTTGACACAGTAGACGGCGCATTCCCGAACCACCACCCAGACCCAACAGTTGATGAGAATTTGAAAGACCTTCAGCGCGCAGTGTTGGAGCAGGGCTGTGACCTTGGTATCGCTTTTGATGGTGATGCAGACCGTATCGGTGTTGTTGATGACAAGGGTGAGATTATTCGTTGTGATACATTAATCGCGCTCTATGCCGCGGATGTGTTGAAAGACCACCCTGGGGCACCGATTATTGGTGATATTAAATGTTCACAGGCGATGTTTGATGAAATTACACGCCTTGGCGGTCAAGCTGAAATGTGGAAGACAGGCCATTCATTGATTAAGTCACGCATGAAAGAAATGTCAGCGCCATTAGCGGGTGAGCTAAGCGGTCATATTTTCTTTGCGGATCGTTACTATGGTTACGATGATGCATTATATTGTGCTGTGCGCTTGTTGAATATCGTCGCGAATTTTGAAGGCGGTAAGTCTTTGAATGCGGCGTTGGCGGATTTCCCTGAAATGTTCAACACACCTGAAATTCGTTTTGAAGTTGATGAGAGCGAGAAATTCGCGATTGTTGATAAGGTCCTTGCCGCGATGCAGAAGCAAGCCGAGCAGTTGGATGACATGAATGTATCTGACACGGATGGTGTGCGCGTTGTCACATCAAAAGGTTGGTGGTTGTTGCGTGCGTCGAATACGCAAAATGCACTAACGGCACGCGTTGAAGCGCCGCGTAAGACATATCTGGAAGAGATGAAAGAAATGCTTTCTGCGGAGCTTGAAAAGTTAGGTGTTGTTATCCCGTTCTAATGCGTTACACTACTACAGCTATTTATTTGCATTTAGGAGAGTAATAATGAGCGATAAGAAAGTCCCAATACTGGACGCATCAGTACTGGAAATGCTAGCTTCCCGTATTTGTCATGATTTGATCAGCCCTGTCGGCGCGATTAATAATGGCGTCGAATTCATGGAAGATATGGGCCCTGATTCATTTGATGATGCGGTCGGTTTGATTAAGTTGAGTGCACAAATGGCCTCAGCCCGCTTGCAGGCTTTCCGTTTGGCTTATGGCGCCGGTGGTCGCGATAAATCGATTGAGCCTAAAGATGTTCAAGAATATATGGGTAACTTGCTCCGCGGCGAAGGTAAAATTCGCCAAGCTTGGGACCCACATGCTGATTTGGGTTTCCACACACATCCACCAGCTTTCTGCAAAATGCTTATGGCGTGTTTGATGCTTGCGCAGGAATGTTTGCCAAAGGGCGGCTTTATTTTTGTTGATCCTGCAGAGGGCCATGAAGGTACAGTTGTGATCGCTGAAGGTGAAGGCGCGGTATTGCGCGATGGCGTTTTAGATGCCCTGCATGGTGATGTTAGCGTTGAAGATCTAGACCCACGTTTGGTGCATCCATATGCCTTGTCAGCGCTGGCTGCGTATTACGGTTATAATCTGGATGCAAAAGTCTTGGATGAAGGCAAGCGTGTGCAGATCATGCTCACTGTATAAGGTTTTTCTAATTTATTTTAGAATCTAACCTGTTGATATAAAAAGCGATATTCTTGAATGTCGCTTTTTTTTATTTTTTGACGTTAGAAAACCGATTCTTTTTGTCTAAAATTGTGATATATTTTCAGATAGTAACAACTCTTTAATCTTTTTTCGGCATCCTCTAATATATACATATTTTTTAATTAATTATTTTAAGTGATTACCTGCATTGCCGATGAAAGCTAATCGTATCGCATTTTTCTTAGGAGATTATTATGGATGAACTAATTGGCGAATTCATTACAGAAACAAATGAAAGCCTTGAAGAACTTGACGTAGATCTGGTCAATCTTGAGAAAGATCCGAATAACAGGGACTTATTATCAAAAATTTTCCGCTTAATGCATACCATTAAAGGTACGTGTGGTTTCTTGGGCTTGCCGCGTTTGGAAAAACTCGCGCACCATGCCGAAAACGTGCTTGGCCGCTTCCGTGATGGTGATTTGGAAGTGACGCCGCCTGCGGTGACCTTGATTTTGGAATCGATTGATACCGTCCGTTTCATCCTTGAAGGGATTGAGCAAACGGGCGAAGAGCCAACGGGGGATGATAGTGATATTATCTCACGCCTTGATGCTGTTTATGAAGGGCGCGATGTCCCTGCGGCGGCTGCGGCAGACGGTAAAAAGGGCGATAATATTAAGTTAATCGGCGATAAGATTGATCATAAAGATGACGAAGCCGCGCCAAGTGGTTTTGTGAGTGAAGAAGAGCTAGAAGCTGTTTTCGCTGCAACTGAAGTTCTTGTGAATACAAATAATACGGCAGCTGCTGATGATGAAGATGACGACGATGATGAAATCGAAGTTATGGCGGCAAGCGCTCCTGCGTCGAAAGCTGCCGGTAAGGGTGCTGCCAATGCATCTGAAGATGGCAGCGCGAAAAAGGCATCAATCGCAACGCAGTCTTTGCGTGTTAACGTTGATGTTCTTGAAAATCTAATGACGATGGTGTCAGAACTTGTTTTGACACGTAACCAATTGATGCAAATTATGCGTCAGCAAAATGACAGTGAGTTTACGGCGCCGCTACAGCGTTTGAACCATGTTGTGTCTGATTTGCAAGACGGCGTCATGAAAACACGCATGCAGCCAATTGGTAATGCATGGGCGAAATTGCCGCGTATCGTTCGCGATATTAGCCTCGAACTAAAGAAAAAGGTCGAATTGCATATGCATGGTCAAGATACTGAACTTGACCGTCAGGTTCTTGATATGATCAAAGATCCGCTAACGCATATGGTGCGTAACTCAGCCGACCATGGTATTGAAACACCTGCCGAGCGTGAAGCTGCAGGTAAGCCACAAACAGGTAAAATTAACCTTGATGCTTACCACGAAGGTGGGCATATCATCATTGAAATTTCTGATGATGGTAAAGGTTTGTCGACGAAGAAAATTATCGATAAGGCGATTTCTAACGGTTTAGCGACTGCGGATGAAATCCAAGATATGTCGACACAGCAAATTCAACAATTCATTTTCCATGCGGGCTTCTCGACAGCTGAAAAAGTAACATCTGTTTCTGGCCGCGGCGTGGGTATGGATGTTGTGCGTACCAATATCGAGAAAATCGGTGGTTCGATTGAGTTGACCTCTATTGAGGGCAAGGGCTCAACCTTCCGTATCAAAATCCCTCTAACGTTGGCGATTGTATCTGCCTTGGTTGTCGAAGCGGGCGGCGAACGTTTCGCGGTTCCACAATTGACAGTGCGCGAATTGGTGATGGTGTCCGAAAAGTCGGATGTGAAGATCGAAATGATCAAAGGCTCACCGGTTTATCGTTTGCGTGAACAGCTCCTTCCATTGGTTTACCTGAATGATGTGTTGAAGCTTAAGGGCTATGAAACACAAGGCGCGGCGAAAGACGCCGCTGAAGGTGATAATGTCATTAACTTGGAAAGCAAAGCGGCTTCACAAAACCAATATATCATCGTGACGCAAATCGGTGCTTATATGTTGGGTATTATTGTTGATCGCGTCTTTGATACTGAAGAGATTGTTGTGAAGCCTGTCGCGCGCATATTGCGTGAAATTGAAGTCTTCTCAGGGAATACAATTCTTGGTGATGGTAGCGTGATTATGATCCTTGATCCTGCAGGTATTGCACGTGCAACTGGCAAGGAAGAGGGGTCGGATGTTGGTGCAGGCGTCGAACAAATGGAAGAACAAGTCCATTACGATGCGCGTGAGAAAACAACATTGTTATTGTTCCGTGCAGGTGATCGTGCACCAAAGGCTGTGCCGCTCGCGCTTGTTTCACGTCTTGAGAACGTCAATATCGACAGCGTTGAATATGCAAACGGCCAAATGCTTGTGCAGTATCGCGGCCAATTGATGCCGCTATTGCCATTTAGTCATGCGCAGCAAATTCCTGAACAGGGTAATATGCCAGTGCTTGTATTCGCTGAAGGTAAAAAGTCTATGGGTATCATTGTTGATGATATCGTTGACATTATAGAAGAGCATGTCGATGTTCAAATGAGCGGTAGTGACGGCGTTATGGGCAGTGCGATTATTGCCGGAAAAGCGACAGATGTTTGTGATGTAACTTATTACATGAATTCTGTGTCTAATGGCTGGTTTGATATTCAAACATCTGTTGGTTATGACAGTGACGATGTCGAAGGTACAAGTGAACATGCGCGACGCAAAATCTTGCTTGTTGATGACAGCCCGTTCTTCCGCAATATGTTGACACCATTGTTAAGTGTGGCAGGCTACCGTGTGACATCTGTTGAAGGTGCAGCGCAGGCGCTTGAGCTTTGTGACAAAGGTGAGAAATTTGACTTAATCGTGAGTGATATTGAAATGCCAGATATGAGCGGATTTGAATTCGCGAAGAAGGTTAAGTCAGAAGACTCTTTGTGGAACAATACGCCGCTTGTTGCGTTGACATCACATGGTGCCCCATCCGATTTGGATAAAGGCCATGAAGTCGGTTTCAATAAATATATTTTGAAATTTGACCGCGAAACCCTATTGGATACTTTGGAAGAAACATTGTCTTTATCGCGCCGTTAATCGGCGCCCTTCATGGGTTTTATAGAGTTTTTTATAGTTATTTTTGAACAGGAGATATTTTATGTGTCCAGCTAATGCGCAAGGTATTGAAAGCAGCTCAAGCGGTAGTCTTGATCATGTTGTCGGTAGTGCAAACGACTTTTTAACCATCTATATTGCAGGACAGCTTTTTGGTATTCCCGTTTTGCAGGTACAAGATGTTCTTGGCGATTTGAAGGTGAGCCGTATTCCGCTCGCACCGCCAGAAGTTGATGGGTCATTGAATTTACGTGGACGTATTGTGACCTCAATCAATGTGCGCCGCTGTCTGGGCTTAGGCGAACGCGAAAGCGGCAAGTCGATGATGAGTGTCGTCGTTGAGCATGAAGGCGAACTATACAGCTTAACGATTGATGAGGTCGGTGATGTACTTGCCCTCAAAGAAGATAGCTATGAAAAGAACCCAGTAACACTTGATGCGAAGTGGCGTGGTGTTTCGCTTGGTATTTATCGTTTGGATGAAGAATTACTGATTGTTCTTGATGTGCCAAAATTGATTAATGATTTAAGAATCTAATTGTTTTTATTAACTATTATTTTCTATGATAGTCTGCTAACATGCTTGCAGCGCATGTCTAAATTTGGAGTGTAGGTATGAAATCTTGTCTGGTTGTTGATGATTCACGCGTTGTACGCAAAGTTGCACGACGTATTGTGGAAGATCTTGGTTTTAGCTGTGATGAAGCTGAAGACGGACAAATCGCATATGAGAAATGTCAGGTGAGCATGCCTGATTCTATCTTGCTTGACTGGAACATGCCAGTGATGAGCGGGATTGAATTCCTTGAAAAGCTCCGCATGCTTGATAATGGTGGTGAACCACGCGTTGTATTCTGTACAACCGAAAATGACATTCAGCATATTCAGCGCGCATTAGAAGCGGGCGCAAATGAATATATTATGAAACCCTTCGACAGTGATATAATCGAAACAAAGTTTAAACAAATCGGCTTACTGTAACTCCGGTCAATTTTATTTGTTTCCAGTGCGTATAAGGTAGGCGTTTGTGGTTCCATCCGACAAAATAAAAGTTATGCTTGTTGACGATTCTGCCGTGGTGCGCGGTTTTTTGTCACGCATACTTGATGAAGCCGAAGATACAGAGGTGGTGGCTTCTGTTGTTAACGGCCAGCAGGCTGTCGATATGGTTGACCGCTATAATCCTGATATCGTCATTCTGGATATTGAAATGCCTGTTATGGATGGCATTACAGCTGTGCCAAAAATTCTACAAAAAAAGCCTGATGCTAAAATTTTGATGTGTTCGACGTTAAGTACCAAAAATGCGGATATATCGATGAAGGCCATGTCGTTAGGTGCTATTGATTGTATTGGTAAGCCAACGACAGCGATTAACATTAAGAATGATACTGAATTTCGTGAGGCTTTTCTTTATAAAATTCGCAATATTGCATCGCCATCTGGTCGTGGCGCGGGCGCATTAGCGCGGCAGTCATCGGCGCCATCATCAGGCTTTGTTGTTAAGCCGAAAACGAATAAAGATGCGCCTGCACATGCGATGGCGCCCCGTCCTGCAAGCGCATTGCTGCCAAAGCGAGGCGGTGAGATTAAGTTGATGGCAAAGGCTGGGCTTGCGGCAGGTTCTCCTAAATTATTGGCAGTAGGGTCATCGACAGGTGGACCGCAGGCGTTGTTTAAATTTATTGGCGCGCTGGAGATACCAAAAATTCCTGTGGTCATTACGCAGCACATGCCCGCTACATTTACAAAAATTTTGGCATCACATATTCAGCAGCATACCGGCGTACCAACGTCAGAGGGCGAAGACGGTATGAAAATTGAGCCTGGTCATGTATATGTCGCGCCAGGCGGAAAACATATGTTGTTTGAAAAAGGCATTAATGGCACATATATCAAATTAGATGATGGCCCAGCTGAAAATTTCTGTAAGCCTGCGGTTGACCCAATGATTCGTAGCTTAATGGAGATTTACGGCAATAGCTTTTTGACCGTAATATTAACGGGTATGGGGTCTGATGGCATGCGCGCATGCCAAGATTTCGTTGAGAAAGGTGGGCGCGTTATAGCCCAAGATGAAGCGAGTAGTGTAGTTTGGGGGATGCCTGGGGCTGTTGCTTCTGCAGGAATTTGCATGGAAGTACTTCCCTTGGATGAAATAGGAAGCTATGTTAAAAGAATGATATTTTAAAGACAGTGTAGCAGTAAGATGAAAATAGCTGATTTCGATTTATACAAAGATCTTTTATATGAGCGCTCAGGCTTGGATATCACGCCTGACAAGTCTTATCTGTTAGATTCGCGTTTAACCCCAATTGCAAAAAAATGGGGTTACCATTCATTGGATGCAATGAGTGTGAGTTTACGTGCATTGCCTGACCCACAATTGGTCAAAGAAATTGTCGATGCAATGACCACGAATGAAACATCGTTTTATCGTGATATTCGCCCATTTGAAAATTTTGAAAATGTGGTGCTGCCATATTTGATTGAAAATGCACCACGCGGCAAAACAATCCGCATTTGGTGCGCGGCCTGTTCAACAGGGCAGGAGCCATATTCCCTCGCAATGATCCTTAAGGAACGTCAAGCCGAGCTTGGCGGACGCCGTGTTGAAATTATTGCGACAGATATTTCCGACCGCGTTTTAAATACGGCGCGTCAGGGCATTTATTCACAATTTGAAGTGCAGCGCGGCTTGCCTGTAACTAAATTGGTGCGTTTCTTCAAACAGGTTGAAGATAAATGGCAGATTGCGGATGAAATTAAATCTATGATCTCTTACCGCAATTTCAACTTGCTTGAATCTATGGCGTCTTTGGGTAAGTTTGATGTTGTGCTCTGTCGAAATGTTTTGATTTACTTTGATACCAAAACTAAAGCCAAAGTATTGGAAGGCATCGCTAACCAAATGGAAAATGATGGTTTCTTGTTTTTGGGTGGCGCGGAAACCGTTTTGGGTGTGACGGATACATTCTCGTCTATTAAGGATGTTCGTGGCCTTTATGCCAAGAGTGGCGCGCATGGCACGCAGGCGAAAAGTGGTGTAGGCGGTGCGAGCGCAGCATCTAGTTTTTAATCTGACTTATTCTATTTTCTGAGGTTTATTCGGGGGACTGATTGTGGCAACTGACCAGAGTAATCTCATTACAGATCCTAATTCTGTTCATATTAAGCGTGCGCTTATTTCTGTATCCAATAAATCGGGTATAGAAAAGCTTGCTTTGGCGCTAAATGCGCGTGGAGTAGAGTTAATCGCCACGCAAGGTACCTTTGCTTATTTGAACGAAAAGGGCATCCC
>JASBUS010000087.1 GCA_030147745.1 Alphaproteobacteria bacterium | reverse complement strand
AACGAACACATTGCAGAATGATGAATTTGGGATAGTGACGGCCAGAGAAAGAGATCATGGGAAGCTCCTATTGCAAGACAGGGCCATTATACCTTAAAATCAAATATAATTTGAGAGTGTTAAACTTTGCGACACTACCTTTTAAAACAGCTATAACAGAAGAAGAGGCACTAAAATTAGGGGCAAATGAAGTCGTGTCTAAATTAAAAATCTCTGACAATACTTTCATTGAAACAATAGAAAGAATGTTGCCAGATGATAGTGCAGAAGACCCTGATGTTTTGTACGTAGAAGAGAGTATGCCTGAATAGAACATACCCCGATACAGGTTTGTCGTAAACCCATAACAACACAACAACCTTGACTTATGTAAACCATATTGTTATCATGCTCGATCTAACAGTTAGCTTTGAGTAGGTTACGTGTATATACGCATGAAAAATAAGTTTTTGGTTATGGCTGGGTTTGGCTTGTTACCGCTGACGGGTTGTAATTTTTCTAATGATAATGGCGAAACGACATTCCCATTTCTTGAAAGTAAAACCGATCGGGCCGAGAAAACCTATGTTACGCTGCGTCAAACGGAAGACGGGCGCTATATCTGCGAAAGCTCCGACGAAAACGTGGTGTGCCGCATACCTAACGAAGACCAAGATAACGCGCCAGATGCAACAAAACAGTCCCCTTTAACTTTTGTTACTGTGAACGTCACAGAAGGCGGCGAACTAATATGCAATAGTCCGCACGAAGGTGTTGTTTGTAATGTCCCAGATGAAGCCCAGCAACGCTTTGCTAAGAAATATCTGGATATACCTACCAAAAATCAAAACAGATATATTCCAGTGCCAGAAGAATATAGGGACATATCAAGCGATTATGAACACGATGTTTATTATCGTGATGAAGATGAGGTTCGTAAGCATGAGGAATATTTTAAAGAACAAGGCCTAAGCGCAGAGGCTCGTCAGGCTATTCGTAATCAAGCTCTATTTTATTCAGCTGAAGTGCATGTCACAGAGAATATTTTCATCGCCATACAATATGGCGCCAATATGTACGCAAAGAATGAGGATGGCAAAACCCTTCGTGAGGTCTTGATAGAAGAAGAGGGCGAGAGCAGAGCCTTTGCAATTTTCTTAGAGCTATATAAACGCTACGGCTATGACATCCAATTCCTTGCCAATGAGCCTGACCTTATATTTGATTATATCACGCAGAACATTAACGACATTTCACCTGAAAAGATCGATGATTTCTTTGCTGTGATAAATGCCGTTACTAAAGATTTCTCAATTTTGAAAGATACGCGAACAGGCATCAGCCTATATCATTTCGCGGTACTTAATGAAAATGAAGAACTTCTGTCTTATCTTCAAAAATATGATAAAAGCCCTGATCCATATGACGCAAAAGGGCGCCACGCTTTAAGCTATATATCGCCCCAAAACCGCGCTCCGTATAAAAAGTATTTTGATGCGGAATCACTACCAAGTGATGAAGAATATTATACAAGCGCAGATATCTATGAAGCACAGCTTATTGCCTCTGGTGCGCCGATTATTAATGTCCCAACTGAGCGTTATAAGAGGTCACATTTTGATATGTATACCCCAATAAGCTATACGTCATATGGCCTACCAGATAATGCCATATCACCTACTTTATTGGTTGCGGAGCACCCTACATTAAACTGGGGCTCTGCGGCGCATCATAAGAATACAAGCCATGTCGCCCTTGGGGTTGATATAGCAATCACGGAATCTGGAACAAATCAGAGTAATAGTAAAAACATAATCGGCATTGCCGAAAGCGCAATTGGTTATTCAGACAACCACCTCACCACATTGCTAAACAATAATAATGATGATTACCTTATTGTTTCTAGCTCTATGGGAACGCGTTGGGGTGCTTATGAATATGGATATAATTATGATTTAGATGATTTATACCGTATGGATAAACGCAATTTTGTTTATTATAATAGCGCCGGCAATGAAGGGTTAGACCCTATTGTGACGGTCGATGGTATAACGTTTTCTAGCCAAGATAGCGGTACGTATTTTCACTATCGCAAAATGGTACGGGTCGGCGCGGTTGAATATAAAGATAAAGACACATATGCCCATCGCCCATATAGCAATTTACGCCCAACATTCTGCGCGGCGCTGCCATTCGCCGAGCGGGGCAGCCATTTTCAAGGTACATCTTTCACCGCGCCGGCAGCTGCCGCAATTGAACGTAATTTAGCTGATAAATTTGCACGTTCAGCCGCATTCCCAGAAGGCGTGACGCATGATGACATCGTAATGGCCTTAATTTTAACGGCCAAGAAAGAGCTGCTGAATAACGAAAAAGACACGGTTGAAGACAGTTTCTTTAATTTTGGCAAATCAAGCTATGCTGAGATTTTTACTAATGTTGCAGGCATAGAAATGACCAATGAATGTGGTGCAGGGGTGATCCAACCACAGCGAGCTGCAGACCTACTTAATCAAATGGTTAAATGGACAAAAGAAAATGCCAATATTAACCCAACAGAGCCATTTGTAGACCGACAACGTTTGGTCAAAGCCAACCCGACAAAACAAGGCAACTTCTATGAATATGAGGCAACTGTTTCTAAAAGTGGTATACTCACAAGCCTCCGCGCAGGCATACCTTATGAATATCGCGCACGCGGCGCTGCGATGATCCAAATAAACAACCAAGAACCGCTTATTCTGGACCTATCGTCATCTGGACTAACTAATGAATTCCGTCTTGTCGGACAGGAATTTACAGCAGGCGATAAGATCAAAATACTATCAACAAAGCCGCTATCTGAACGTGAACCTGCTTTTATTGACCTAAATATGGTACAGCCATCAAGCCCAATAAAGCCTGCCATTCAAGAGTTTGCGCAGAGATAAGCTTTTTGTAAGTTGATTTAAGTTTTCATAATTTACATTATCCATCCTGCAATAATCGATAGGTGGATTCTATTCTGAAGTGCGACATTCTTTAATTTATGCCCTATTAAGGGTAATGAAAGGATGTCGAATATGGGAAGATTTTATAAGCATTTGAGCTTTGATGAAAGACGAAAGATT
>JASBUS010000080.1 GCA_030147745.1 Alphaproteobacteria bacterium | reverse complement strand
AACGATATTGGCTCTTTGTGGGATTTGGATAGCACAAGCTCTGGTAATGTTGCTGATGATAACAGTTTGCGTGCTGCTGCTGGTGTTGGTCTTTCATGGCGTTCACCATTCGGCCCGATCCGTATTGATCTCGCGAAGCCATATCTTAAAGAAGATTATGATGTGGAAGAGTTCTTCAGATTTGATTTTGGTACGCGCTTTTAATCGTAAAGACTTTATATTGGGCTAAACCCAATTGAGATGGATGATAAAAAGATGAGAAAATTTATTTTACTCGCTGCTGTTGCAGCTATGGGATTGTCAGCAAGCTTTGATGCACGTGCAGAAGAAGCGGCTGTGAAAAAGACCAGCTATGTTGCTGTGGTTGATAATCTTGAGCTGATGAATGAATCAAATGCAGCGAAGTCGTTGAATGAAGAATTCAAAAAAAGCCGTGATGTGATACAGGAAATCATCGAGAAGAAAGAAAAAGAACTGCGTAATGCAGAGCAAGACCTTGAGGTTTCGCGCACAACGCTTTCTGCTGAGGATTATGAAGAGAAACGCGCTGAATTTGTAAAACAGTTTCAGGAAGCAAAATCAGAGCTTCGCAAGCAAATGATCGTTAAAGAAAAGGCGTTCAAAACAGCGGAATCTAAATTGCAGCAAGAAATCATCAATATCGTGACTGAGATTTCAGAAAAACGCGGTTATGATGTTGTTGTACCGCGTAGCGCAGTTGTGATTATGGCGAGCTCTGCTGACATCACAGAAGATGTTATGAAGCTTTTGAATGAGCGCGTTAAGAAGATTGATATTGTTAAAAAGAAATAATTATTCTGTAGAATTAAATTATGGCTGACCCACGCTTTTTTACTGTTCAAGGGCCGTTTTCTCTAAAAGATTTAGCGGCCTTTATTTCTGCCGAGCTTATCCTTGCTGATGGGCATGATGACGCGCGTCAAATTGATGATGTTGCATCCTTGGCACAGGCGGGAGCCACGCAGATTAGTTTTCTTGATAATGTTAAATATAAGGCGGACTTTACAGCATCCTCAGCAGGCGCATGTATTGTTGCCCCTGAAATGGCCGAATTAGCCCCAAAGGGGATGAGCTTGCTCGTCACCAAAAATCCTTATAAAGCATACGCACTTATTGCGCAGAAATTTTATCCTGTTGATCCCAGCATGGATAATCAAGGCTTTGTTGATCCATCGGCTGTAATTGGCGCGGGCGCTGTTTTGGGGCAGGGCTGTGTTATTAAAGCCGGCGCTGTAATTGGTGCGGGCGCAAAGCTTGCTGATTATGTTACCGTCGAGCCGAATGCTGTGATTAATGATAATGTTGAGGTCGGGGCGCGCAGCGTGATTGGCGCGAATGCATCTTTGACCCATTGTTTGATTGGTGCGCATGTGCGTATTTACCCAGGCGCACGTATCGGTCAGGATGGTTTCGGTTTCGCGATTGATCCAGCAGGTCATGTTAAAGTGCCGCAGCTTGGCCGTGTGATTATTGAAGATTCCGTTGAAATCGGCGCGAATACAACGATTGACCGTGGTGCAGGGCCGGATACCGTCATTGGTCAGGGCACGTGGATTGATAATTTAGTGCAGATTGGCCATAACGTAAAAATCGGCCGCGGATGCATTATTATTGCGCAAACAGGGGTTGCAGGATCAACCGTTTTAGAGGATTATGCTGTGTTAGCCGCGCAAGTCGGTGTGGCAGGGCATTTAAAAATTGGGATGGGCGCACGTATTGCGGCACAATCAGGCATTATGCGTGATGTTGAAGCTGGTGCAGAAATGATGGGATCTCCCGCATTGCCAATCAAACAATATATGCGCCAAGTCGCGACAATGAAGAAGTTCAGTCGTGGTAAGGCGTAAGGTTAATATATTTCGTATATGTGATAGGGTCGAATATGAGTGACGCAAATGACAAGCAATTAGATATTGTACGTATCATGGAGATGATTCCGCATCGTTATCCAATTATGTTGGTTGACCGTATTGTGGATTTTGAAGAAGGTGAACGCGCAGTTGGCCTTAAAAATGTGACCTTTAATGAACCGCATTTCATGGGGCACTTCCCAGGCTCACCGGTTATGCCAGGTGTATTGATCGTTGAAGCCATGGCACAAACAGCGGCGATTTTGGTTGTGAAAACTCTGGGCGAAGAAGCCGAAGGTAAACTTGTTTATTTCATGACGATTGATGATGCGCGTTTCCGTCAGCCTGTAACACCGGGCGATAGCCTCTATATCGAAGTCACTAAAGTCCGTAGCCGTGGTATGGTTTGGAAATTTAGCGGCGAAGCGAAAGTCGATGGCAAAGTTGTTGCAGAAGCGACTTTCAGTGCGATGATCCGTGGTTAATTTTACGCGGCTTTAAAATAAATATCTAAAAACCTTGGGGGAGGTATAAAGATGTCAAACAGACAAAAAATAAAAGAGATATTCAATAACTGGGCTTCGGCACATCCGTCACCGCAGGATATTTTTTACAGTAAAGATGGCGTAACCAAAACAGTCGCCGAATTTGCCTGTGAACTTATGCGTGAAACGGCTTTTGCTAATCGTGTCTTTCTTGATTTCATGGAAGAGCAGGTTAATAAAGGTCAGCTTACGATAGAGCAGATCCAATGCGCGTATACGCACCATTAATTGTTACAAGCTGTAATATAGTGTGACTTTTCATTGCGCCATCCGGTTTTTATTATATATCGTGGTAAACAATAGCTTTGAAAGAGTTTCTTATGGCGCAAATTCACCCAACCGCAATTGTCGATGACAATGCCCAAATTGCAGATAGCGTAAAGATCGGACCATATTGTGTGGTCGGTGCGCATGTTGTATTGGGTGAAAATGTCGAATTGAAATCTCATGTCGTTGTCGAAGGACATACACAAATTGGTGCAGGCACGGTGATTTATCCGTTCGCATCGATTGGCCATGCGCCGCAAGATTTGAAATTCCGCGGCGAAGAGTCGCGTTTGATTATTGGCGAGAATAACACAATCCGTGAACATGTAACGATGAACCCAGGCACTAAAGATGGTGCAATGGAAACTGTCATTGGTAACAAAAACCTATTTATGATGGCGACCCATGTCGCGCATGACTGTATTATTGGTAATAATGTGATCATGGCGAATAACGCGACACTTGGTGGCCATGTTGAAGTTGGCAATAACGTTTTGGTTGGCGGCCTTTCTGCCGTACACCAGTTTGTAAAGATTGGTGACTTCGCGGTTATCGGCGGCATGTCTGGCGTTGAAAGTGACGTTATTCCCTATGGCCGCGTGAAAGGTGAGCGTGCATTCTTGGCAGGTTTGAACTTGATTGGCCTAGAGCGTAGCGGCTTTAATAAAGAGCAAATTAAGCAAATGCAGCGCGCATATGGTGAGCTGTTTAGCGGCGCAGGCACATTGAATGAGCGTTTGGCTTATGTCGAAGAATCCTATACCGAAAGCCCAGAAATAAACAAAATTATTGCCTTCGCGAAAGCGGAAAGGCATTTTGCGTTATGTCAGCCTCAAAAGAAATAACTCAGACAGAAAATAAAGCGCCCATTGGGATTATTGCTGGCGGCGGTGAATTACCGCAGGCTGTGCTTGATGGCGCACGTGCGCGGGGGCGTGATGTTTATATCGCGGCGCTAGAGCATTCAGCGGATGACAGCTTATGTCACAATACAGATCATGACTGGTATGCCTTAGGCCAAGGCGGCGCGATTATCAAAGCGCTACGTGCGCGCGGCATTCGTGATATTGTTATGATTGGCCGCGTGAAACGCCCGAATTTAAAGGATATCCGCCCAGATTTATGGACGACCAAAGTCCTCGCTAAAATTGGTTTCAAAGCGCTTGGTGATAATGACTTATTGGTATTGATCAATGATGCTTTAGCTGCCGAAGGTTTTGCCTTACACGGCGCGCAGGATATTGTCCCTGACTTACTCACCCCTGAAGGCTTGCTGACAAAAGCCAAGCCAGATCGTCATGAAGAATCTGATATTTCGCATGGTAAAAATGTCGCCAAAGCGCTTGGCATTATGGATGTCGGGCAGTCGGTGATTATTCATGACGGGGTTGTGCTGGGCGTTGAAGGTGCAGAAGGGACAGATCAACTGATTGCCCGCTGCGCTGAATATCGCGGTAAGGCGCGTGGCGGCGTACTCGTAAAGCTATGTAAGCCGCAGCAAGATAAACGCCTTGATTTGCCGACAATCGGCGTCAATACACTGGAACAGCTTCATAAATATGGTTATGCCGGCGTGGCGATTCATGCGGGAAATAGTCTGCTGCCAGCGCGCGCTGAATTTATTGATCTGGCGAATAAATATAAATTATTTGTCGTTGGGGTGCGCACATGAATGGGGGCGCATTAAAGGTTTTTATTATCGCAGGTGAAGTGTCTGGTGATAATTTAGGCGGCGCAATTCTATCCGCATTAGCGGCGCATAAAACATTAGATATTCGCGGCATTGGCGGTGATGCGATATTGCAGGCAGGCTTAAAAGAGAGTCTATTCCCAATGGATGAGCTGTCGATTATGGGCATTGCCGAAGTATTACCTAAAGTGCCGCATATGCTTAAACGCATTAAACAAACAGTCGCCGCGATTGAAGATTTCAGCCCTGATGTGGTGTTATCCATCGATGCGCCTGATTTTTGTTTTCGCGTGCAAAAGCGCCTTCATAAACGCGGCATTGTCCGCCCGAAACAAATTCACTATGGTGCGCCGACTGTATGGGCGTGGCGTGCAGGCCGCGCGAAGAAAATATCTAAATTTTTGGATGGGGTTATTTGTTTATTCCCATTTGAGCCGCCATATTTTGAAAAACATGGTTTAAAGGCCGTTGCGGCGGGGCATCCTGTGGTCGATAGTGGCGCGTTAACGGCAGACGGATTAAAAGGGCGCGGGGATATTCCGCTGAAATATAATCAGGTGATTGGCTTATTGCTTGGTAGCCGCGGCGGGGAGCTTAAATATACCGCGCCGTCGTTATGTGCGAGCGTTAAAATTTTGCAGGAAAAATACCCTGATTTGCAAATTCAGGTACCGACCTTGCCACGTTTAGAAGCGCGCGTGATTGAATTGTTAGATGCGCATGGCCTTAAAAATTATCACATTCGTACCGATAAAGCCTCAAAATGGGATGTGTTTGCATCTTGTCAGGTCGCCTTAGCGGTGTCTGGTACAGTTGGTTTAGAATTATGCATGACCAAAACGCCGCATATTATTGCTTATAAAATGTCGGCCTTTACGTTCCAAATACTCAAGCGTGTTATTCGTACGCCTTATGCGCATTTGGGCAATATCATTCTAAACCGTGCGCTTGTGCCTGAATTTATTCAAGATCAATGTCAGCCCGACGAAATGGCGCAGGTTGTTGATGCCTTGTTATGTGATGAGGCCTTAGTTAAGGATATGCAGAGCGGCTTTATTGAGATTGCCAAGGCCGTAGGGGCGGGTGCGAAGGAAACACCGGCGGAGATTGCAGCCCGTTTTATTCTGAAAAACAATTGACATAATTCTAATATATGGGGTATAACACCCCATGCTAAAGAAGTTAACGCAGATATTTGAAAAGCATTTTATGCCCATATCTTTACCGCATGTGCGCATGTGTGAAGAAGATATGTCGCGTTATCATGTTAATTATGTTTGGATTAATCGTCAGGCTGGGCCTTTAGAAGATGTCGCCTGCAGCGTGCCGCTACGTTATTTAGATATTGCCTATGAAAATGCGCGTAAATATCCTAAGGCGCAATTCACAATATGGATGGACAGAGCTTTACTTGATCCGCGCACCGCGTTTTTTCTGGCATCACATGCTTATTTCGATGCGCCAGATAATCTCAATTTTGCGGATTTGCGTGATATTTCTGTTTATGCGCAAAGTGAGGTTTATGATGTTGAAAAGCCTAAAGATATTTGGGCACGTGTTGACCTTGCACGTTTATTGGTGCTCAGCCATCAATTAAATGATGCGGATAATAAAGCTGATTTCCAGCTATATACTGATTTTGATGTGCCTGATGTGAAACTGGATTGTCAGCGCATGTACCGCATTTTAAATCATCATGGTTTATTTGTCGGGATGACGCTTAAATATGACATATTGGAGAATGGCTATTTATCCTTCAATAAGACAGCGGGTAAAGAATTCCTCGAAAAAGACTTGCTGCCGCGTACGATGAATGCGGCGAAGGCAGGGCTTGATGGTTATAAGCCTCTGGTTAAAACATTACATAGCTGGATGCTCTCGCAAGGTTTCTGGTACTTCCGTGGGCGGGTATCCGCGCCGCGTCAGGAAATGATGGGCTATGTTGTCCCTGAAAATCCAATTTATAAAGACCATAAACTCAATTAAAAAAGGCGGATCAATGACCCGCCTTTATTTATATGTCTATCGCTATGCTTATTCAGCCGCTTCTTTGCGTGATGCGCCGCGTTGGTCGATTGGCAAAACTTTACGCTCTGTTGCACCTGTGTAAAGCTGACGTGGGCGGCCAATACGGTGGCTTGGCTCTTCAATCATTTCTTTCCACTGTGAAATCCAGCCAACTGTACGTGATACTGCGAACAGCACAGTAAACATTTCTTCAGGGAAGCCCATGGCTTTTAGGATAATGCCTGAATAGAAGTCAACATTCGGGAAGAGCTTACGTTCTGCGAAATATGGGTCTTCTAATGCAATGCGCTCTAGCTCACGTGCAAGGTCTAGCAATGGGTCGTTAACGCCAAGTTCATCAAGAACAGCATCACAAGATGCTTTAAGCACGGTTGCGCGTGGGTCATAGTTTTTATAGACGCGGTGACCAAAGCCCATTAGGCGGAATGGATCGTTCTTGTCTTTTGCACGCTCAAGGAATTCAGGAATATTATCTTTATGCCCAATTTGGCGTAGCATTTCTAGAACCGCTTGGTTCGCGCCGCCATGTGCGGGGCCCCAAAGTGATGCAATACCTGAGGCAATACATGCAAATGGGTTGGCCTGTGATGAACCCGCAATACGCACAGTTGATGTCGATGCGTTTTGTTCGTGGTCAGCATGAAGGATAAGAATTTTATCCATCGCTTGTTCTAGCGTCGGGCTAACATGATATTTTTCAGCCGGAACAGAGAAACACATATTCAGGAAGTTCGCTGAATAGCTGAGTTCGTTATTCGGATAAACAAATGGCTGACCAAGTGAATATTTAAGGGTCATCGCCGCTAGTGTTGGCATTTTCGCAATCAGGCGATGTGCCGAAATTTCACGCTGCTGTGGATCCCAAATATCAAGAGAGTCATGATAGAATGATGATAACGCACCGACAACGCCGCACATAATGGCCATTGGGTGTGCATCACGGCGGAAGCCGCGGAAGAAGAAATGTAGCTGTTCATGCACCATTGTATGGTAGGTGATATTCTTATCAAACTCAGCTTTTTCTTCTGCATTTGGTAGGTCACCGTAAAGTAGGGCGTGACATACTTCTAAATATGATGTGTTTTCAGCAAGGTCTTTAATGTCGTAACCGCGATGCTGCAATATACCTTCATCACCATCAATATATGTGATGCGTGATTTACAGCTAGCGGTCGATGTAAAGCTTGGATCCAGCGTGAAATAACCTGTATCCGCATAAAGGCTGCGAATATCAATTGTGGCTGGGCCTTGCGTACCTTCGAATACAGGCAATGTCCATTTCTCACCGGTTTGATCATTGGTCAATGTGAAGGTTTTTTCTGTCATTTTGATGTTTTCCTTGGAGCTGGAATGGTTATGAAAATATGTGATTTTTCAAAGAATTAAATACTAGTAATAAGATAGATCACGCAGAGTAAAAAAAAACTTAAGATTCAGCGTAATTGAAAAATATTTTTGCGCTGCAACCACTATACTAAAAAAGCCCTTCACAGGGAAGGGCTAATCAATTTAGATATAGGATGTTTTATTATGCGGCGAGCTTTTGTGCTGGTATCGCATAATGGCCGTCATTGGTTTTATATTGTGCCAATAATGGGTTTTCTAGTGACTCCACTTGATATTGAATTGAAGTCGTCTCTTTTTGATTGGCTTCAGTGAAGTAATCCACCCCAGCATCATACCCCATATAGCCGCCAACGATAGGGCCAATAAAGGCACCTAATACGTATGAGGCTAGGCCACCTACGGCTGCGCCACCTGTTGCAGCGCCTGCGTCTTTCGTTAACGCGCCAGCGGCCGTACCGCCCAGAAGACTGCCGCATAATGCGCCGCCCCACTTACCGACTGCGCCGCCAAGCCATGTGGTTGCCCCTGTTACGACGCCGACGCCTAAGGCGGGGACGATGGTTAATGGTGTTGCCGCAACGGCAAAAATTGTTCCGAGTGTGGCACCCACGCCAAATCTGATAGACATATATTATACTCCCTTTGTTTATTGTTGTATAACGTTATATAACAACACATAACAAAGGGTGTCAATATGCAATCGTAAATTATTAAACGAATTTCAAACGTTTTAAAACTTCGTCTTTACCTAGGATTGCCGCAGCTTCGAAAATGCTTGGTGATACGGTTGAACCGGTAAGTGCTGCGCGTAGGGGCATTGCAACTTTACCAAGCTTGCCTTCCTTGTGATCATTTGCAACTTTCTTGCAAAGGTCTTGGACGCTGTCTTCGGTTAATTCACTCAGCTGTTCAATTTCTTGGGCGAGGACGCTTAACACGTCTTTATCCAAGTTCTTTTCGGCTTGTTCCGTAAACACAAAAGGCGGCTTCTTGGCGTAGAATGCGCCTTCTTCGGCGATGTCATTCAATGTTTTTGCGCGGTCTTTAAGGGCGTTCATGCCTTTCATAAGACGGTCTTTGGCAACATCATCAACTGTGGCGCCATATTTTTCCATGATTGGCGTAACTAAATCGAGCAAGCGTTGGTTATCGGCTTGTTTGATGTAATGTGCGTTTAGGCTTGCGAGTTTATCAAAGTCAAAACGTGCGGCAGACTTACCGATATTTTCAAGGTTGAACCATTCAATGGCTTGGTCAGTTGAAATGATCTCATCATCACCATGCGACCAACCAAGGCGCAGAAGGTAATTGCGCATCGCTTCTGGTAGATAGCCCATTTCTTCATATTCATGAACGCCTTGTGCGCCGTGGCGTTTTGAAAGCTTTGCGCCATCTGGGCCCAAGATCAACGGAATATGCGCATAAACAGGAACATCCCAGCCCATCGCATCAATAATGACTTTTTGACGGAAGGCATTGTTCAGGTGATCATCACCGCGAATGATATGTGTCACGCCGCTATCATGGTCATCAACAACAACAGACAGCATATATGTCGGTGTGCCATCAGAACGGAGTAGGATGAAATCATCAAGTTCATCATTGCCTTTTTCAACGCGGCCTTGAACGGCGTCTTCAATTACGGTTGTGCCTTCAAGTGGCGCCTTGATGCGGATGACTGGATTAACGCCTTCAGGTGCTTCGCTTGCATCGCGGTCACGCCAGCGACGGTCGTAATTGACTTTTGCGCCGCGTGCACGTGCTTCTTCGCGCATTTGTTCTAATTCTTCTGGGCTGCAATAGCAGTAATAAGCCTTGCCCATATTAACCAATTGCTGTGCAACTTCGGCATGGCGGTGGCGGGATTCAAATTGACTAACGGCATCACCATCCCAATTTAGGCCAAGCCATGTTAGACCGTCTTTAAGGGCATCCACAGCTTCTTCTGAATAGCGCGCGCGGTCAGTATCTTCGATACGAAGAAGGAACTGGCCGTTATGGCGCTTGGCATATAGCCAGCTAAACAAGGCTGTGCGGGCTGTGCCGATATGCATGAAACCAGTTGGAGAAGGGGCAATTCGTGTGACGACGGTCATGGTTGATAAATCCTAACTTTATATTTGGTCATTCCGCTGCTATATTTGCTTTTTTTTCGGGGAAGTTTCAAGTGTTGAATGCTGAAATAAGCAGAGTTATTGATAAGTTGCAGGCAAATATTATTATTTTCCTGCCTTTAATGCTCTCGATCGGCATATTAATTTTCTTTGCGCTGCCTTATGACCCCAGTTGGTATAGCGGTATTTTGGTTTTGGCGCTGCTGTTAAATGCGCTGCATATTCTGCGCCGCTATCAATATCCGCTCAAAGATTTAACAATTATGTTATTGGTGATTGGCGCAGTTGCATCGCTTGGCTTTATGTCGGCGCAGCTGCGAAGCTTTGCTGTGAAGGCGCCGGTGATCCAAGAAGAGCTTCGCGGCGTGCATATTAATGGTATCGTTGAGCGCATTGATCGCTTAGATGGACGAAAGGGCAGCCGCGTTTTAATTGGTGATGTTAGTTTAGATGGCATCCCCGCTGAAAAAACGCCCAAGAAAGTCCGCATTCGCATCATTAAGGATGACGCGTTAGAAGCAGGGCAGCGTATCTCTGTGAAGGGGGAATTGTTACCGCCACCGCCGCCTGTTATGCCGCGTAGCTTTAATTTTCAGCGATGGGCTTATTACAATCAAATTGGCGCGGTTGGTTATGCCTATTACGAACCCAAAGATGTGTTTGAGGCTGAATTTGTATCAATGCATCATATCGAACGTCTGCGTAAAGTGATAGAACGTCATATTTATACGACCTTCGGTGCGGATAATCAGACCATGGCGGAGATTGTGACGGCCTTGATCACGGGGCGTAAGACGCAAATGCGTGAGGATGACCGTGTTGCGCTACAAGATGCAGGGCTCGCCCATATGCTGGCTATTTCTGGGCTGCATATTGGTTTGATTGTTAGTGCGGTGTTTTTCTTCATACGCCTTGTTTTGTCAGCCATTCCGTATTGTGCGCTTAACTGGCCAACCAAGAAGATTGCCGCCGTAATCGCGTTTGCGATGGCGCTTTTATATGTAATGCTGTCGGGCGCATCATTGCCTGCCGTGCGGGCGATTATTATGATGGGCATCGCGATGCTTGCCATAGTGATGGATCGCAACCCGTTTTCATTACGCTTGGTGGCTTTTGCGGCTTTGGTCATTTTACTTATTTTGCCTGAAAGCCTGTTATCGGTGAGCTTCCAATTATCCTTCGCTGCGGTGGCGGCGTTGATCATTTTTTATGAACGCACGCGCGCATGGTGGCAGGCGCAATATGCGCGGCCGGGGTTCTTTTGGCGCTGTATGCTTTATGGCTTAGGAGTCGTTGCGACAACGATTGTATCGACGGTGGCAACGGCTGCACCTGGTTTATATCATTTTAATCACTTCGCTGTGTATGGGGCGCTCAGTAACCTATTTGCGGTGCCGATTTTGGCGATGCTTGTTATGCCGTGCTGTTTGATTGCGATTTTACTCTGGCCATTTGGCCTCGGGCAATGGGCTTTTTGGGCGGCTGGTTACGGCGCGCGCGTCATATTGGATATTGCCCATTATTGCGCAGATTTACCGGGGGCGGTTATCCATCAACCCTTTATTGGGGCGTGGGGCGTTTTGGTCTGGACGATTTGGGGCTGTATCATATGGCAGTGGCACAAGCGTTTATTGCCGCTTTTGGCGATGCTCACAGTGGTTGGCTGTGTGCTTCTATTTGTAGAAAAGCCATATAATATTATCATTACGGCGGATTATAAATTGATCACGGTGCAAGACGCGCAGGGGGGCGTCACGGCATATGGAGATTCTCCGCGGCGCTTTGATAAAGATTATATCGCCGAATATTACGGTATGAGCGCTAAAGATTTTATCCGTAGTCGTGATAATGATGCTTGTGACCCTGATGGTTGTCACATCGCGGTTCAGGATGATGTCTTTGTTGAGATTGTACGTTTCCCTGCGGCTTATGTTGATGCCTGCCGCCGTGCGGCTTTGGTTATCCTCGATTTTCCGATTGATACGCTGACCGATGAGCAGCGTGAACGGGGCTGCCGTGTGCCAGTCATTAGCCGTTTTGATACTTGGCGTTATGGATCATATGGCGTGTATGTTTCACCAAAAGGTTTTATTCACATGGATACCCTTTACAGCCGCGATAACTATAACCGTCCGTGGAGTGTCCCAAGCTGGCGTTGATTTGAATGTTGGTTTATTTTTTCGTGAAGGGTTTTGTGTGTAAGCGTCGTATTCATTAGACGTGCCCTTATCCCTCGGATAAAATAGCACTTCATTCTGCAGAATACAGGACTTTGACATGGTAAAGAAAATCTTTCTTATATTTCTATTGGCGGCGGGTGCTGCGGGCGCATTGCTTTGGAAGTCGGGTGTGCTTACTAGCTCAGCGGATCAAAATGCCGCGCCAATAGCAAAACAGGCCCGCGTTAATTCTGCGGTTAAAGTCATCACTGAATCTGTTGTGTTTCAAGAAAATAGCCGCGTGTTTGAAGCTGTCGGTACAGGCCGCGCGAAGTTTTCTGCGGATATTTATCCTGCAATTTCTGAAGAGGTTGTCGAGGTGCGTTTTACATCGCAGCAGCCTGTCAATAAAGGTGATATCCTCGTTCAGCTTGATGATCGCCAGGAAAAATTGGCGCTGCGTTTGGCTGAGGTCGCGCTTAAAGATGCGAAGTCTTTGTTGAACCGTTATGAGCGCGCCGCCAAAGAAGGCGCAGTCCCTGAAAGTGAAGTTGATGCCGCACGCGCTGCATTTGAAAGCGCAGAAGTGGCTTATGATAAAGCGCAGCTTGATTTGCAAGAACGTCAAATTAGTGCGCCATTTGATGGTGTGGTGGGGATCCCGCGTATTGATGTTGGTGACCGCGTCGATGCAAACACATTGATTACTGGCCTTGATGCACGCGATGTCCTTTATGTTGATTTTGAAGTGCCAGAAGGTTTAGCTGATGCGTTGAAAAATGCGCAGGCCGATGCGCAGCCAATATCTGCCGTTACGCCATCCTATCCGAACCGCATTTTTAAAGGACATATTGTCGCGCAGGAAACGCGTTTAAATGTTCAGCGCCGCACCATTATGGCGCGGGCGAGCATTCCGAATGATGATGATGTGTTGCGCCCAGGTATGTCCTTTACCACGCGTTGGGAAATTGCAGGTGAGCGTTACGCCGCTGTATCTGAAATCGCGGTGCAGTGGGGGCGTGAAGGTGCATATGTCTGGGTTATACGTGATGGCAAGGCGGTAAAAGTTATGACCGATGTTGTCGCACGTAAAAGCGGCCGCGTCTTCCTTGCAGGTGATGTGCAAGATGGCGAAGCTGTTGTGGTTGAGGGCGTTCAGCGCCTGCGCGATGGCGTGAGCGTTGATGTGTTAAATAATCAAGCTGAGGGCGTGAAATGAGTGAGGCCCCAAAAGCAGGTGGAATAACAGCATTAAGTGTCCGCCGCCCAATTTTAATTACCGTTGCCAATTTACTGATTTTATTGGTCGGTCTCGCCAGCATCCTCGGCGTTGATGTACGTGAATTGCCAGATGTGGAACGCCCGATTGTCAGTGTGCGCGCCGAATTTGAC
>JASBUS010000041.1 GCA_030147745.1 Alphaproteobacteria bacterium | reverse complement strand
GTCTATCAAAATAGTAGGAGTGCCATAGATGTCAGTAGACCTGAATATGAATGTTTTAATCGTTGATGATTACAAGACGATGTTACGTATTATTAAGAACCTGTTGAAGCAGCTTGGCTTCAATAATGTTGACGAAGCTTTGGATGGCTCACAAGCACTTCAAACTTTCCAGACAAAAGAATATGGTTTGGTTATTTCTGATTGGAATATGGAGCCAATGTCTGGCTTAGAACTGTTGAAGCAAGTGCGTGGTGGATCGCGTAATGCGAATGTGCCATTCATTATGGTGACCGCGGAGAGTAAGACAGAAAACGTTATTGCAGCCAAACAGGCGGGTGTGAGTAACTATATTGTTAAACCTTTCAATGCGGAAACATTGAAACAAAAAATTTCAAGCGTTATTGGGGACTTTTAATCCATCACTTTAAAATCTGGGTTGGTATTAAAAATAAATTGATTGAGAATTTTAGCAGGATAAAATTATGAATGATGCAGCAAATGCAAGTGGTTTCGGGCGTGATAAGGTCGTAAAGATTATTTCTTCGGTGTTAAGCCGTGTGAGCGAAGCTGAAGAAATCTCCAGAGAAAGTTTGTATAAAGATCTCAAAGACTTGCAGGATATTATTAATGATGCTCGTAAGGAGATCTCTTTTGCGCGTCCATCAGATATTCAAGATAAGCATATTCCAACAGCCACAGATGAACTGGAAATGATTGTCAAATCGACTGAAGAAGCGACTTCAGCGATTATGGACTCTTGTGAAATTCTTGAGCAGGAAGCCGAAAAAGAGGGCGGTCCATCAGGATATGTCGTAAGCGAAGAAGTTACTAAAATTTACGAAGCCTGCTCATTCCAAGATTTAACAGGCCAGCGTGTGTCTAAGGTGATTAATTCGTTGATTACGATTGAAGGCAAGGTTGCGAAGATGATTGAAATTCTAGGGTCTCGTATACCTGGTATAGATGCGCCAGAAGAAGAAGAGCCGCAAGGTGATGCAGCGCTTATGAACGGGCCGCAAATGCCAGACAAGGCTATTTCACAAGATGATATCGATAAGCTTTTGGCTGAATTTGATTAAGTGAAGGCTCAAAACAATATTTTTTACGGGCGCCGGAGGCATAAGACATGCTCTGGCGCTTTGTTTTCTTTTGCGATAAAATATAGATATGAATCAATGGAATAAAAAACGTCCCGAAGTCAATGAATCAGGTTCTCAAGTCCTTGCACTTGGTCTGTTTATTATGTTGCTCGCGTTTTTTATTGTGCTGAATACGTTTTCTACATTTGATGAACAGCTCGCTAAGCCTGTATTGGCTTCACTTGAACGTACATTTGCGCCGCGTATTTACCGCGATGATATCGGTCAAACTGAGGTGCAGGCGATAGAGCAGGGCAATCAGGAAGGCAGCGCACTTCAACGCATATCAGCGCTGTTTAATGCGCGCATACCAGGGGCGGCAATTATGCGTCAGCGTGATGGCATGCTTTATGTGCGCGTGAAGACGGATGATATGGCTGAAGCGATCAAAAGTTTTGCATCTCAGCGGGACAGTGACAATCCAGTCCATACAGCCTTTCGTGATATTTTTGTGGCGGTCTTAGCGACACAGCAATCTGAAACGCCATTGCGTATGGATATAACGTTTAATACAGCTGATAATTTTGCGGCAGATGCGCTGAAAGAAGCATCAAAATCCCGCGCGATGGTTAAAGATATCGCAGATTTAGCCGCGCGTTTGCAAGAAAGCGGATTGCCGCTCGATTTATATTCTATCGGTGTGTCGCGTGGTAAATCGGGCTATGCGGACATCACATTTGAAGTGTTCGAGCCTTATGACTTTAGTGAAATGGGGCGACCATGAATGAATTCATCATAAATGAGTCTGATATTCAGTATGTTGATAAATCAAAGGCGACCAAGATGAAAGAGCCGCCTATCAATGATGATGTTAAGGCCTATATTTCACGCAGATCATCAAGCGATGCGCCGCAAGTTGGCTCTGCTTGGCTCATTACTTTTACGGACATCATGGCCTTGATGCTGACCTTTTTTGTTCTGCTTTTTTCTATGTCTGTGCCTGACGAAGGGTTATTTGATCAAACGCCCGTGCAAACATTGGATGCAAACCGTTTTTTAGGGCATCGTAACTTTGCAGGGGAGCTCAACCGCACTTCAGTTGCAAATTTACCGCAGCAAGCAGGGTTGAATTTGAACTATCTATCGTCGCTTATTTCGGGCGCTGTCGCGGAATATCCATCGTTACGTTCGGTGAAGGTTCAAAAAAATGCGGATCATATTGTTTTGATTTTGCCTAATGAAATTCGCTTTGAGGAAGGAAAGTCGCTTTTATCCAATTCAGCTAATGACATTTTACGCGATTTGGCAGGGGTGCTACGTAATATTGATAACCAAATTATTGTGGTTGGCCATGCAGACCCGAAAGGTGCGGCGTCACCAAATATTAATTGGGATATTTCCCTTAACCGTGCGCTTCGGGTCATTAAGGCGCTGAATGATTACGGCATTAAACAAGACATGATTGCCCGCGCTGTGTCTCAGGCGCGTTTTGATGATATGCCGGCCAGTATTTCAATGGAAGAGCGTATGCATTTTGCACGCCGCGTTGATTTAATTATACGCCCTGAAAAGGCGCGCTAAGAATTAGCGGCAGGCTCTGGATGTATCAGTAATTTAATATGTTGATTATGTGTTATTCATGTGGCGGCGCTCTTGTCCAAAGGGCGGCTAAATGTAAGAATTAAGCAGTAATTACAATTCGTTTAAACTGAATCTTAGTGAAGTAAAATTATGTCTGCCGCAATCGATTTAATGAAAGGATATACACGGGTCTTGCACCTTGTGCTTTTCATTATATTGGGCGCAATCTTTTCATTGAGCGGCGCGCCCTATAACGCGGCTTTGGCGCAGGATGTGTCCATACGCTCGGGCCTGCATGAAGATTATACCCGCGTTGTTTTTGACTGGGCACAAAACGCAATTGACTATAGCGTTAATGAACCTTCCGCGACGGTTACCGAGATTACCTTCACACGTAACGCTGCGCAGCTGGAACAAAACGGCCTAGATATTGCCGATAGTCAGCAAGTGCAAGATGTAAGCATTTTGCAAACAGCGCCACTTAAAGTGAAAATCACCCATGCCAATAATGCGGATACGCGCGTTTTTAAAATTCTGAACCGTGTTGTTGTTGATGTGAAAGTCGTGGGCTCAAAAAACAATCTTTCTGCATCATCTACGCCGACGGTGGCACCTAAAGAAGCGCCAAAAGTCTCGTCTGCGCCGCCCAAAGATGCAAGTAAAGTTGAACAGCTTCTTCATGCCAAGAATGTCGCAAATGAAAGCAAGATCGACATTCAGGTCAACGGCGTTATTCCTGAGGTTAAAAAGGTTGATGAAGTGCCGCCAGCCATGGATGGTATGAAAGAACCAGAGGCCGAAAAAGCCGCTGCTGCAGATGGCGCTGAAGCTAAAGATGAAAAATCATATTTTGAACGTTTAGCAGAACAAAATGCAGAAACCGCACCTCATAAAGTGATTGTATCAGCGACTAAAGCCTTCAATATGGCTGCGTTCATTCGTGCAGGGCGTTTATGGGTGGTCATGGATATGCCCGATTATTACGTGATGCCACAAATCAGAGGGCCGCATATCGAGACATTTGGTGACTTCAACCGTATGAATGGCCCTGAATCATCCATTTTCTATGTTGATCTACCGAAAGACAAAACGCTCTATGCTACAGCGCAGGGCGGCGGCTTAAACTGGAGCATTATTTTAACGGAGCGCCCGCCTACGATAGAACGCAAATGGCCGCAGCGTGATGTTGACCCTAATCTATTACGTGGCGGTAAATCATTAACATGGCCGATTGTCGGTATTCGGCGTATTGTTGAATTGGATGATCCGTTTTTAGAAGACAAGATCTATGTTGGTTTGGCGGAGCAGGCGGATATCAATGGCGGGGAATATAAATCCTACGTTGATTTCACTGTGTTAGATTCGATTGTTGGTATTGCGATTGTCCCTAAGGTTGATGATTTGACCATTCGCAATACACCATCGCTGATCACTATTAATAAGGGGGATGGCCTCGCGCTAATTGAGCCTAGCGATATTCGTGTTTATGAATTGGGCTTAACGGATAAAGTGACGGGCATTGACCCAAATGCTGAGGGCGACGCCCATAACGCGCGTATCACTGGGCGTATATTTAAATTTGACCAATGGCTATTGGGCGGTAAAGCGGCGCTGCGTACCAACCAAGAAGTTATGATGCAAGGCTTAAATGACCGTGACCAGCAAGGTCGAGCAGAGGACTTGGTGTCCTTAGCAAAGCTTGAACTTGCCAATGCCCGTGGGGCCGAGGCTGTGGGCTATTTGAAATTAGCGGGTGAAGAATATAAGCCTTTCCGTCAAGGTGATGAATATCTAGCCCTACTCGGTGCGGCCTATGCTATGAATAACCAGTTTGATGTTGCTTTCCGTGTTTTGATGGTGCCAAGCCTCAATAAATATCAGGAGCTTGAATATTGGCGCGCTTATGCCTTAGCTGAATTAGATGATTGGTCACAGGCTGGAGAGCGCGCACCTGATAATACGCGTTTCCTGCGCAGTTATCCAAAGGATTTGCGTCTGGCGCTTGCTAATGTACTTGCCGAAGTTTATTTGCGCCGTGGTGATATTGAACGCGCCGATGAGGTCTTGCGCATTATTGAGGCCGAAAAAGACAATATGCGGCCACAATACCAAGCTGGTTTGATTTACCTGAAAGGGGAATTAAAGCGTCAAAAGGGCGATAATCAGGGGGCACTAGCTGAGTGGTATAAGCTGCGTAAACATTCAGATGATTTTTATCGTGTGCGTGCACGTTTGGCGATTGCCAATTTGCGTCATAAGATGAAAGAAATCACCATCGATAAAGCGATTGATGATTTGGAACAAATGCGTTTTGCATGGCGCGGTGATGACCTTGAAACCACCATTAATTTCCGCCTTGGTCAGCTTTACATTGAGAAGGGCTCATTCATCAAAGGCTTATCCGTTTTGAGGGAGGCTGCCTCAATGAGTGCGGGCACGATTATGGGCAAGCAGATTGCCGATTATATGCGCAGTGAATATAAAGACCTTTTCATTGGTGAAAAGGCAAGCAAGTTAACACCGCTGCAATTGGCGATGATTTATGAAGAGTTTTCAGAGCTTACGCCTGCAGGAAAAGAAGCAGATAAGCTGATGCAGTCTCTGGCGGAGCGTTTAGTTGATGTTGATTTGCTCGACCGCGCCATTGATATCCTTAAAAACCAAGTTGAAAACCGCACGACAGGGACGGAGCAAGTTAAACTGGCGCTGCGCCTTGCGGGTATTCAGCTGATTAATAATGATAACCGTGAAGCATTAAAGACATTATCTTTAGCGGAAAAAGCGATCAATCAAATCCCGATTTTAGAATCTGTACCTTATCGTCGTGAAATGAACTTACTTCGCGCGCGCGGTTTATCGCGAGACGGGCAGGCACGTGATGCATTGGTCTTGCTCAATAACATGAAACAGGATGATGACGTTGTGCGCCTTAAAGCTGACATCGCATGGACGTCAGGCCGCTGGAATGATGCCGCGGAAGCGTTAGAAGACCTTGTTACGCGCTATGATCTAAAGCCGAATGATACAATTTCATCACAGCAAGCCAATACAATCCTAAACTGGATGGTTGCGCTGAGCTTATCGGGTAACCGCCATGTGATTGCCAATGTCCGTGAACAATACGGCAAACAAATGGAGCAAACCGATAAAGGCCGCTTATTTGAAGTCGTCTCACGCCCGCGTCAAAATGCAATTTTGGCCGATCGTCAAACCATTGACAGCATCGTTGGGGAAGTTGATATCTTTAGCGATTTCCTTGAAAGCTATCGCGGTAAGAATAAACCCGAAAATTAATTGACATAATGCTGTATTTAATGTTACTCTACCGCCTATATTATTATAGCGAGGGTAAATGTTTCATCATCACCACACATGGTCACAACGTGTTTTAACAGCCGACAGCATCTATAAAAAAGTTGTCAAAGCGCTTGATGGTGAAGGGCTTAAATTACCGACTACGCCGCGCAGACCTGACATCCGCCTTATTCTTGAAAATAAATCAGGCGCTGATATAAGCTTTATGAACCCAGGTGACCATGCGAAACAGCAACCAGAAACTATTCCCGCTACGGGCGACAGCAGAGCCGTAATGGTGATGCTAAAAGGCGACACGCTCGAAGAACAATACGCTAATGCGCAGAAGCTGGATGCGATTTTTAAACTATCAGAAAAAGGCCTAACCAAAGTTTTTGCCGCGGCCTTAGGAAATGCGCCAACATCTGACTTGGTGGCCGAAGCTTATGGCCCTGCGCCATTTAGCGGGCAGGCGTCGCGCCTCGTACCATTAGATTGGAAAAAAGCAGATGATGGTCATGTCGTGATCGCGCCATATCAGTCAAATCTTTGTGCTTATGGCACACGCCAAGCGGAGCAAGAAACTGTCTTCCGTACGGAAGTTGCCCTTTTTATAAAAGGCACAAACACTATCCCTGAATGTATTGAGGGCGAAGGCATGTGTATTGCTGTCAGCCAAGACTGGAAAACCGGTAAAATATCCACTCGTCCAATTGTTCCGAGCGTTGCAAGGGATTTCTATGGCGCGGCCTATGACAATATCCCAACGGTGCTGATCAACCCACTAGGCTTTGTTCAAAGCATTGACCTACATAATGACAAACCAAGCGTTAATGTCGAACCGCCTAAACGCTTCCGTCAAGTTCTGCAGGAATTGCGTTAAGCGAAACATCGTTACGCGTAGTAACATACAAAAAAGCCGCCAGAATAATTGGCGGCTTTGTTTATGTCTGTGTTACAGGGCAGGGCTTTAATTAAAGCGCCTTACCAACTGATTTTGCGATGTTTTCGCGTGAGTCCATCAGTTTTGCCATGTCTTGGATTGTGCCTGACAATTTGTAAACATCTAGATAGTCGCCTGTTTGTGTGAAGACGATTGATGTTGTTGTACCAAAGTCGCCATTTACACAAGCTGTATCATTTGCGCTGATGCTTGCTGTGTTTTTCTTAGATGGCATAACCGCGAAGTCACCGCTACACATTTCAGAAAGGGCTGTGTTATATGCACCTGACCAAGCGGCAAGGTCGCTATTGCCTTTAACAACAAAACGCTCATAGCTGCCTGTGATATTGCCAGATGTCCAGCTGTAACCTTGCTCGTAATCTGCATTCGCAACGTTAAGTGGTGATTTATATTCTTTCAACTTTGCATCATCAGCAACTTTTGAATCTTTTAAGACGCTGATCAAGGCAACGCTGCGGTCTTCAATAACTGGCGCTGATGCTTCAGGCACGCTTACAACTGCTGGCATAGCGCCGGCTGCTGGTTGAATTTGTGCGGCTGCAGCGGCTTGGTTCATTGCAACTTTGCCGCCGTGAGCCATGTCGTCATATTCAGCCAATTTCGCTGCACAGCTTTGTTGTGCTTTGTTCAGCTCACCAATTTTTGTTTCTAGTGAAGAAAGCTTTTGCTGTTGTTCTTTTGCAGTGATCTTCGGATCAAACAATAGCTGTTCAATGTCAGCTTTTTCCATTTCACACTGTTTTTTGCTGTTTTCTAAATGCATCGCTAGGCGACGGATTTCGCGCTGTGCTTCTTCATAGCGTGCAGTCGCTTTTTCTGTATCCCAGTTTTTGCTCTCGCTCTTGGTTAGACGTACTTCTTCAAGTGCTTTTTCTGTCTGGACCATTTTTTGGTATAGCGCAGCGTTTTCTTTACCCGCTTTATCAAGTGAGAAATTCGCTTCATCAAGGGCTTTCTCTAGGCGAGAAATTGTTAGCTGATATTTGCTGTCATCCATTTGACCGCGTGATACTGTGTCCATTTCGCGCTGCATAGCGGCTAATTGAACATTCAGGGCTTCTTTTTCTGCTTCAACGGCTTTAAGCTTTGCGCCAAGTGCGCTGATATGCTGTGCATTTGCCATGTCTTCCGCGCTGTCACCAGCCGCAGGTGCGCTCGCTGCCAAAGCTTGCTGTAATGATGCGATTGTTGCGTTCAGGCGTGCAATCTCAGCATCTTTTTGTGATACAGCTGCCATATTCGGTGTTGCTGCAGCGGCCGCGTTGCGAAGCTGTGCAATCTCTTGATTTAGGCTTGTATTCATTTGCTTAAGCTGCGCGATTTGTGCGTTAAGCTGACCAATCATTGCGCCTTGCTCACCCACTTGAGATGATGCAGATTGCAATGTCACGATTTGCGCTGAAAGGGCGTTATTTTGTTGCATTGCTGCGGCCATATTAGCTTCAGCGGCGCTAAGCTTGCTTTGAAGCTCGCTCACTTGTGTGTCCATGCTTTGATAGAACGCGATTTTCTCATCACGGTCAGTCAATTTAACTTTCAACTGGCTTGTTTCCATGGCTTGTTGTTCAAGCGCGGCTTTCAAGTTTGTTACTTCGTTAACCAAAGCCACTTGCTGTGTTTTTGCGTTATTCTCAGTTGAAAGAATTTGATTTTCTAGGGCAGCAATTTTGCCTTCATTTTCTTTAATCGCGCGTTCTAAATCTTTTTTAGCGGCTTCAAGTTCACGAATTTTGGCATTTGCTGCTGTGCTATATAGGCTATGTGCAGAGCTTTGTGTGTCAATCACGCTATCACCTGCAGCAGGGGCGATATTCGCCATAGCTGATGCAGAAGACGCATCGGCTGAACGCATTGCTGGCGCGCCGATTGAACAGCTTTCAAGTTGATCCAAGCCTTTATCAAGATCCGCGACGTTGAATGTAGAAACTACGCCCGCGATATTGACCGATAGATCACCTTTTTGTGAAATACGTTCAATGATTGGGTCTTTACGGTTCATTTTAATAACGACTGCTGAACTAGACGCAGGTTTAACTTCGAAACGGCGAGAGAAACCATCACCGTCTGATAATGTAATACTGTAAGCGCGGCCTTTATCAAGGAATTTATCACCGAAATCGATCGCTGTCGAAATTTCAGCATCATCGCGCTGTGCGAAAGACAGAACACGGTCATTGCTATAACGTTTAATCATCGCACAGTAAGGTTGTGACGCCTTGCTGACTTTTTTCACCATCCACGCATCGGCGTTGGCTTCGGCATTTGGCGTGATCAAAACACTGCCACCCAATAGGATTGTGCCGGTTAAAAGAATAGATGTTAAATTTTTACGAATAGTCATGATGTGTAAACCCCAAAATAGTCTTTTACTACTATATTCTTATTCGTCTTTAATGTGAACGTGTTAAACACGATAAATCACGAAAAAAGACAGTTTTCTCATTTTAGTTCGTATATTATGTATAAGATATTTTACGGAATTGCAAGCATTCTGTGATTTTATTTTACAAAAAACGGGGAAGAGCCAGTGACTTACTGGCTAATCACGATTAATTGTGGTTTGTTATGCGTTTCATTGACGCTCATAATGCCGCGCAAATTATAAGGCGCATCGTCATATTGCTCCAATAACTGTTCGACAACTTCAACAAATGGGCTGCGCGCGCTGATTGTTTCTTTAAGCGCCATCGACTTTGGTGCGTTCCAAATTAACGCTACATCGGCTTCATCACACCAGACTTTTGCAACTTCATAAAGCGATGCACCTTTATAGGCGCGCCATAGGCGGGCACGGAAAGCTTCATGCTTGTATAAATCGGTAGGTAGGGCGCGCGGCGCGGCAGTTGTCGCGACATAAGGCGTCGGTGCGAACATTTCTTCTTTATGCTCGGCTACGACATTCGTTGGCATTGCGTTCTGCGGTATGTTGAGTTGCGCCGTAGATGGGAATTCGACTTTACGCGGGGCAAGGTCGCTATAATCTTCATCATGACTTGGGGGAATTGCGCTAACGCGGGCAACGCTTTGTGCATTACTATCATCCACATATGCATTTGCCGCCACAGGGGCTGCGGCGACAGAATTAAGTTTGCTATCTGAATTAAGATCAGTGGTAGAGCTTAGTCGTTTTTTTTTACGCCAGTGTCCAAAATGTCAGACGCTGATGTGTAGTTGTCAACATAAGCTGCAGGCTTAGATTCACGCTTAAGCAATTCAAAAACCGCGTCTTGATATGTACCGAAGAATGAGAAGTTGCGGTGAAGCTCAGCTGTGTCGCGTGTTGTCCACTGGAAGCTTTTACCTGCGCGGTTACCCCAACGTGACAAAACGTCTTGCAGTTTTTCACCGCCGCGTGCACGCCATGACAAAATCACTGGCTCATCATGTTTTACGGCAACATTTTGTGGCTCAATAACCAAAGCTTTTGTAACAGGCAGCGGTGTTAATGTCGCTGGCTCTGTATGCGCTTCGATTGCTGGCGCTGCGGTTACAGGCATTGTGTTTGTTTCGCCTGCAGATGCTTTTGAAGGCACATAAACTTCATCGCTAATGATAAGGCTAGATGTTGCTTGTGCATTTTCTGCATGTGCGATGGATGTTAAACCGCCGACAACAACTAAACAGGCCAAAAAAGATAAAGTTTTCATGTTATGCATCTCTTTCAAATTTCGTTATGCGTGAATTTTAAAAATATGTATTAGAACGCCTGATATGCTTAGTCAAGTTTAGAAGCAAGCGATGCTTCCAAAAAGTCGTCGATATCCCCATCTAATACGCCTTGTGCGTTGGTATTTTCAACGCCTGTGCGTAAGTCCTTGATCATTTGATAAGGCTGCAAGACGTAAGAACGAATTTGGTGGCCCCAACCAATATCGGTTTTTTCACCATGGGCAGCCATTTTTTCGTCTTCACGGCGCTGTAATTCCATTTCATAGATACGCGCACGTAGCATGTCCATCGCGTTTGCACGGTTTTGGTGCTGTGAACGTTCGGTCTGACAGGCGACAACAATGCCGGTTGGATGGTGGGTAATACGCACGGCACTATCTGTGGTGTTAACGTGCTGACCTCCCGCGCCACTTGAGCGATAGGTATCAATCTTTAAGTCTTTTTCATCAATCTCAACTTCGATTGTGTCATCAATCACAGGAGATACGGCAACCGAGGTGAAACTCGTGTGACGCTTCGCATTTGAATCAAATGGTGAAATACGAACAAGGCGGTGAACACCATTTTCAGATTTCAACCAACCATAGGCTTGCTCACCTTCGATTTTGATTGTGGCAGATTTAATGCCCGCTTCATCACCATCATTTTTGTTGAGAAGGGTCGTTTTAAAACCATGTTGATCCGCCCAGCGTGAATACATACGCAGCAGCATCGACGCCCAATCACAAGCTTCAGTGCCGCCAGCGCCCGCGTTTACTTCTAAATACGCATCACAGCCATCAGCTTCACCAGAAAGTAGGGCGGTTAGCTGTAGTTTTTCAGCTGTAGTTTTAAGGGCTTTAAGTTCGTTTTCAGCGTCTTTAACAATATCATTGTCATTTTCAGCTTCACCAAGCTCAATAAGCTCAACGTTATCGATAACCTGCTGTGCGATGCTTTTCACATCACCGATTTGTTTATCAAGGCGAGTGCGCTCACGCATAATTTTCTGGGCATGATCTGCATCATTCCACAGTTCTGGGTCTTCGACCAATGCATTTAATTCTTCGAGGCGGAGAAGGGCATTTTCCCAGTCAAAGATGCCTCCTCAGCAGGGCAAGGGCGCTTTCGATAGCGTCCACTACTGCTTGATGTTCAGCGCGCATGGCGTTTCCTTATTTTAAACTAATCTAAATTTCTTAAGCCGATGATCTAAAGGAAAATCGACGTTTCAGCAAGTCTGTAATAAAAAAATCCAGAATAATAATTCTGGATTTTCTAAAACTCTACAAAAATGACGCCTTAAGCAGCGGCAGCCATTTCTTCGTAATAGGCTAGGATCGCGTCAGCGGCGGCACCGAAAACGTCGTCATAGCTTTCACCTGATTTTTGAACAGTGATAACGTGGTCATCAACGCAAACCATGTTTTCAGACATAATCGCGCCTTCGCCTGTTAAGTCCGAAACCATCATTTCTGGTGCACTCATTTCGTAATCACGAATCATGCCTGTTTCTGCCAATGTTTTTACGCCTTCAGCAATCGCAACGACAACTTTTTGTGCGCGCATGAAACCGCCAACGAAGCGTTTTGTGTGTTCTGTTTTCAAAAGCTTCTCAACATGGCTTAGACCACCAGGGATAATGACTGCATCATAATCAGCTGCCAAAGCTTTGCTCAGTGAAACATCTGATGGGTAGTGATGACCCCAGCCATTACCTTCCCAACCATTTACAAGGCCGTTTTCACAGCTGATGAGGTGGATTTTGGCTTTAGTTTCTTGGAACATACGCTGTGCAGCAGTGACATCGCTCTGCATAAAACCGTTAGCGATTAAAATAGCTACTTTTTTACCTGATAAGTCGTGATTCATTACGGCTGATCTCCTTATATATAGTTACGCTTACTTACTTATTTTTATCGTGGCTTCCATAGGGGGAAGCGCCAATTTTTAAGTCCTGAGCCTGTTGTGAAAGGCGATATGTTATCTTGATCTTACTTAGATTAGGGCGGGTAAAACACAATAAATGTAATATGTTATGCGCCACAAAAATGCTATGTAAATATTTAGGACTGACGCTTTATGCTGTTTTTATCGCTTTTTGTCAAGATTATTTTTATTCAGCCTGTGAACATGATTGAAAATAATATGTTTTTTATCTTTACATTGTGAAGAATATAATTATAAATCCTTTGATTGTCGTAAAAAATAAGAGTATTTTACACATAGTTTTGATTTTCGGATCACGTTTAATAGGTTTTAACTTAGCAATTTGGGAGCTAATAATGAAAAAGTTTAGCGCAGTAATCGCGGCTTCATGCCTGATGTTCGTATCAGCTTGTACAGGCGTAGACAGTTATAAAGAAGTACAGGCCCTTAACGAAGCGCAATTCGTAGGCAGCCCGTTCACGCAAACATTGGCTGGTGAATATCGTAGTTTCGCCAATACAGAACAAGAAGTCATGTTTGACTATCCAGATGCGATGCACTTTGCACGCAAAGGCTTGTCAGCAGCATCTGGCGTAACAGTATTGCCAGAGCCAGTAAGTGACTGGAACTTGAGCGAAGCACATGTTGCCGAGTTAACAATTGCACGTGGTCGTCTTGTCCGCGCATTCGACATCGGCGCACGTGAAGTTGCTCCAGTCGAATCAGCTGTTGCACAAGCACGCTTTGATTGCTGGATTGAACAGCAAGAAGAAAACTGGCAAATGAGCGACATCGTTGCATGTAAGTCAGATTTTGAAGATGCGATTGCAAACTTGGAATCACTACTTTCACAAAAAGTAGCAGAGCCTAAAGATATGATGGCACCAGTTGCCGCTCTTGATGCGGCACCTGCTGAGCCAATGAAGCCAAAAGATGCTATGTATCTTGTCTTTTTCGACTTTGACAAATCAAACATTGCAGCTTCAGCGGCGAGCGTTGTTGATGCAGTTGCTGATGAAATCAAAGCACGTGATTTGAAAGCGGTTAACATCGTAGGTCACACAGATACATCAGGTTCTCAAGCTTATAACAAGAAGCTATCTTTGAAGCGTGCGTCTGCAGTTAAATCTGCATTGGTTGAGCGCGGGGTAGATCCAGCACTTGTTAAAGTTGACAGCCGCGGTGAAAGCGATTTGCTTGTTGAGACAGCAGATGGCGTTCGTGAGCCAGCTAACCGTCGCGTAACAGTGACTTTTGAATAAGCATCACGCATAAGTTTTTGAAAAGCGAAGCAGGGCAACTTGCTTCGCTTTTTTGTTAATCTTAACGCGGATAAGCGGTTGTTATACTTGTTTGTTTAATGGGGCTATGGTTATAATTGCCCAGTTTAATTACAGGAAGAAACGATTATAATGGATTTCCGTCCGGTACTTTATGTTATAGGTTTGCTGCTTTTCATCTTGGCCATTAGTATGAATGTGCCAATGTTGGTCGATTTATATTACGGCAACGATGACTGGGTTGTTTTCTTCATCTGTATTATTGTTACTGCGTTTTTTGGTGGGGCACTTGCCTTTACTAATGCGCCTTCAGATGGCTTTAAAATGAATATCCGTCAGGGCTTTATGTTGACGGTTGCATCATGGACAAGCCTAAGTCTTTTTTCCGCTATTCCGTTTTGGCTTTCGGGCATGGATATATCCTTTACCGACGCTGTTTTTGAAGCGACGTCTGGGATTACGACGACAGGATCAACCGTCATGGTCGGGCTTGATTATGCGCCGCCAGGCATTTTGATGTGGCGTGCTATTTTACAATGGCTTGGCGGTATCGGTATTATCGTAATGGCTATCTCGGTCTTGCCATTCCTAAAGGTCGGTGGGATGCAGCTTTTCAAAGCTGAATCATTTGAGGTGGAAAAAGTCTCTCCACGCGCCACGCAGATTGCGACGGCGATTGCGGTTATTTATGTCTTGCTGACGATTGCCTGTGCCTTTTGTTATAAGATCGCAGGGATGACGGTGTTTGATGCTTTTGCTCATGCCTTAACAACAATTTCCACAGGTGGCTTCTCGACTTATGATTCCTCTTTTGCGCATTATGATGATCCACATGAAGAGATTGTTGCGATTATCTTTATGCTGTTGGGCGGTATGCCGTTCGTTTTATTCTTTCAAATGGTGGTTGGGCGTCCATTGGCTTTGTTCCGCGATACGCAGGTACGATGGTACTTATCGATTCTGGCCATCACCATCGTCACGGTGTCTATCTTCCTTACCGCTAATATGGATATGAGCTATGGCGAATCTATCCGTCGTGCGACATTTAACGCGGTGTCACTTATGACAGGCACGGGCTTTGCTTCAGGGGATTATTCCAACTGGGGTGGCTTTGTCGGCGCGGTATTTTTCTTCCTTATGGTTGTTGGTGGCTGCGCGGGGTCAACAAGCTGTGGTATTAAAGTGTTCCGCTTCCAAATTTTGTTCTCGATTTCGCTTTCACAGCTTAAAAAACTTATTCACCCGAATGGCGTTTTCCGCGCGCATTATAACGGACGTACGATTTCACCTGATGTGATGACCTCGGTGATGAGTTTCTTCTTCCTCTATGCGCTTAGCTTCTCTTTGCTTTGTGTTGCCTTGTCTTTCACTGGTTTGGACTTCCTAACTGCTATGTCGGGCGCGGCAACAGCAATCTCGAATGTTGGGCCGGGGTTAGGGGAGATTATTGGCCCTGCGGGTAACTTCTCGACCTTGCCAGATGATGCGAAATGGATTTTAACAGCAGGCATGATTGTTGGCCGTTTGGAGATTTTTACGCTTCTTGTGCTGTTCTTGCCGCATTTCTGGCGTAAGTAATCCAGACTAAATTTAGGCAATAAAAAACGCGCTTAAGTAAAGCGCGTTTTGTTTATGCTCTGATCAATCTGATTAGTTGTGATCTTGATAGCGGTAGCCAACAGTGTCAGATTCGCCAGCTTCTAAGCCTGGGCCATAATCTGGTGTGTTGTTCAGCGCTATAAGCTCTAAGCTTGTGTTCATGTATGAGACAAGGATTGAATCCATATCATTGATGAAGCTATCAAGAAAGGCTTGCATATGCTGTTCTTTACGCGCTAACGAGAAATGTGATGGCAATACAATAGACTTGCTGACATCGAATGTTTTATCGCCGCGGTTAAGGCCAAGGCGGTTTTGTGATTTCACGTTAATGCTTGCGCTTAATGTGTATTTATAATTATCGTTATAAGCAAGCAAGCTATCAAGGATATTGTCTTTGCCGCCAGACACACGGACGCGGTCAAAGATTACGTCTTCAATGCTAATATCAATCGCGCCGTCACCATAAATGGCGCTTTTAAAGCGTGCGCCGAGATAGTTTTGGAATGCCGATTGAGGCGCATTCGGGAAGAGCGCTAAAACTTGTTCATTACCTATTGTCGGGGCAACTGTGAAGTTCACTTCACCTGCATTCAAGGTCTTTTGCTCCATATAGTCATAGCTTTGTTGAGCGGCAGATATATTATTTGATTCTGTTTTTGTCATGGCGCATGCGCTTAACGTCAAGGCGCTGATGCCGACGAGCATAAGGCTACGGAGCTGTGTGTTTTTCGCTAGGTTGTGAATCATTTTCGGCCTTCCTTGCTGATATATATTGGCTTTATTCTAAGACATTAAGTCTGATTTGGATATAGTATAATTTTTGCTGCAAAATTCGCATTTAACCTCTGCGCTATCGCCCTTAAATATATGGTTGATATCGTCCTCAGGCATCAGGCGCACAGCGTTGATAAATTTGTCTTTAGAACATCGGCATTTCTTCTTTAATACCCATGGTTCAAAAACGCGTAATTCTTCTTCGTGGAAGAGGCGGAAGAGAAGCTCTTGTGAATCTAACTCAGGGGAGATTAATTCCTCTTCCGTACATGTGCCGAGCAAGATCATCGTGCGGCGCCAGTTGTCTTCAATTGTGTTTTCTGCGCCGCCTGCAGGGTTGGCTTCGTCTTCTGGCATATGTTGCAGCATAATGATGCCTGCCCGCCATATGCCGTCAACCTTACCGGCGGACATTTTGATGCCGCTGCCGATTTGTTCAGACTGGTTAAAATAATGCTGAACGCTTTCACGAAGCGATGCGCCTTTTAATTCAACTATACCTTGATAGCGGTCAGTCTCTGGTCCTTGGTCGACCGTGAAGGCCATATACCCTTTGCCTAGTAATTCTTGTATAGTTAACTTACTTGGATCACTGGCGCTGTTAATCAGCTTATTGAGGTCGTCTTCATTATAATTTGCACAGGCGCGAATATGTCCATGTGATGTTTGATCCGCCACCAACATGTTAACTGGGCCGTCTGTTTGAATTTGTAAGGTAAAGATACCATCATATTTCAACATAGATGCAAGGCAAGATGCTAAGCCCATTGTTTCGGCGACAAGCTGGTTAACGATTTCAGGGTAATCATGCGCGGTGATAATGTCATCAAGCTCACTGCCGAGGCGCACCATTCGGCCGCGTAGGGATGAACTGTCGAGCTGAAACGTTTGAATAACGTTATCAGTATTTGTGCCAACGGTAATGGTCGTGTTATCAGATTCAGACATAGATATTCTTTAGGACTTAATTTTATAACCCGAACGGATCATCTTTAATGTTACAACAAAAAGGCCGATATTGACAATCAACATAATCAAAACACCACGAATTATTGATGCTTCATGTTGACCAAGCAGGCCATAACGGAAGCCATCAATCACAAAGAAGAAAGGATTATAGTGCGCAGCCTCATACCAAATTGTTGGTAATTGTGATACAGCATAGAATGTTCCAGAAAGGAATGTTAGCGGCATGATGATGAAATTGGTGAATGTCGCCAAATGATCAAATTTTTCTGACCAGATCCCTGCGATAATGCCGAGCAGTGATAAAGCCATACAGCCACTTACCGCATAAAAAAGCACCGCCCAGATATGAGCAACGCCAAAATGCGCGAAAAAGCTAAGGCTAATACAGCCGAGTAAACCAATCAGCAAACCGCGTAATACGCCGCCAATTAATAGGCCAGTAAGAAGTTCTAGCGGCATAAGTGGTGGCATAAGGATGTCAACGATATTGCCTTGAATTTTGGCGATCATCAGTGTGGATGATGTGTTTGAAAAGGCATTCTGAATCATAGCCATCATAATCAAACCTGGCGCAAGGAAGGTCATGTAAGGCACATCACCAATACTGCGGCCATTGCCGCCAAAGGCAAGGGCAAACACCATGAAGAACAAAATGCTCGACACAACAGGCGTAATGATCGTTTGTGCCCCAACGGTTAGAAAGCGTGCGCATTCTTTTTTGATGAGGGTCTTAAGGCCAATCCAATTCACGCGGCCAAGCTGTATAGGCGAAAGGTCATTCATAATAAACAGGCTTCATCTGTTGCAGGTTTGAATATATTATAATCTTTAATCTTCATTGATTATAGTTTTCAGGCTATAAGATCAAGTGGCGCGATGATTTAATCAGCAAAGAATTTCAAAAGCTATGGATGAACAGACGAAAAAGAAAAAGGAAATACGCCCGCCGCGCAAAATCAGTAAAAGTTATTTGCAGAATGCGGGCTTGTATTATCTGGAGCGTTATCCAGCAAGTGTCGCGCATTTCAAAACAGTTATGCAGCGTAAAATTGACCGTTCAATCCGCTACCACGGCACGCCGAGCCGTGAAGAATGCGCGGAATGGTTAGATGGTGTTGCCGATAAATATGTTGAATATGGTTATTTAAATGACCAGCGCTATGCAGAAGGGCTTATTCATTCTTTGCAGCAAAAGGGACGCGCAGAAATGAAGATCCGCGCGCGTCTAAAACAGGCGGGCATTGATGAACATGTCATCGTGAGCCTTATGGCGCGTAAAAAGGAAGAAGAGGCCGAGCGCCTAAATGATTTGCCCATTCCAAGCAATTGGCCGCAGCAATCCAGTAATATCAGTGAATATCTCGCCGCGTTAAAATATGCGAAAAAACGTCGCGTTGGTCCATATGCCGCATTGGCACGCACGCCGAAAGATCCTGAAAAGGCGCTGGCGATGCTTGCGCGTAATGGGTTTTCATACGATATCGCACAGGTGATTTTGCAAACGGACGCGGATGAGGCAGAGGTCTTCTTGCTTCACAGCCGATAATAATACGGATTTAATGATCTTCTTTTTCGACTTTTTCAGTCGCTTCAGCGTTGTCTTTTTCCGCTTTTTCTGCGGCTTCTAATTCAGCTTTTTGACGAGCTTCGCGGGCGTCGAGCTCTTTTTCATACTCAGCATAGATGTTTACATTTGAATGCTCAATAATAGGACTCTTTGCAACAACGTCACGCGCGAAGACATCCGCTTGCTGTTCCGCTGGTTCTGCTTCAGGCGCGCTCGCAAATACATCTTGTTCAGCATCAATAGGCTCAGTCTTTGCCATCATTTGAATATCAGAATGTGAAATGGTCTTCGGCAATACGCGATCAAGTGGGAAGATTAATGTCGCGGTTGTCCCGATGCCCTTTTGAGACATTAGTTCCAAACGGCCATTATGCATTTTGATGAGCGCATTAACAAGCGTAAGGCCAAGGCCTGTA
>JASBUS010000036.1 GCA_030147745.1 Alphaproteobacteria bacterium | reverse complement strand
CTTGCGCTGGGAAATAGGCCACACCTACGAAAATCACGTCACTTGTGCCGTTGATTTTATTTTGGTTGTTATCGGCCGTTGGCGCGTCACGATCTTTGAAGAAGGTAATACCCGACCAATCTTCACCCGCGGTTGGCGGTGATAATTCAACGCGGCGGCCGCCTGAGATATCGAGCCCCGCATATTTATTACCTGAACCGGTCAGAATAAAGGTGACGTCTTCACCAATTAATGAACCGTTACCTGTGACCTTCATATTGCTATCGGTGATGATATAAACCCCAGGGTTAAATTCAACATCGTTATTGCCTGAAATGCTAAGGCCGCCGCAATATACGCCCGGGTTAAGGGTTTCATCGCTATTAACTCTTTTATTTCTGTAATCACAGCCATCATAAGCAGGGATTTCCAAATTAATATAGGGGTCAGCCAAGGCCGGTTGGTTCTCTTTTAAAGAGCTATAAGTGAAATCGACCGAATTGCCAACATCGTAACCGCCGCTAATGCGGACATCGCCGACGGTGACGTCAACATTGCCTGATAGGCTCAAGGCTTCGTCATGTTCTGAATTGACGCCAACGCTACAAGCAGGGGCGTTAATTTCGGCATTACCAAATGTGGTGAAGGCATCGCTATCTTCATCCTCAAGCGCCAAAATACAGAAACCGCCACTTGCACTGGTGATTTGCGCTTGCGCCGAGGCTGAAATACGCGGCGCGTTTTTCAAGATAATGCGTGAAAAGAATAACTCCGCATCCTGCGCTACGGTCACTTCGACAATTTGGTCATCTAATATATTTAAGGTGATTTCACCATTTAAGGCAGGGTCATAGCCGTTATTTTGCGCTTCTTTATTAGCGGAGAAGGACATGTAATCTTCAGTGTCTTTGGCAAGTTCCCATGTCGCGGCAATTGCGGCAGCATCTGCGGCATTTTGTAGGCTGCGTTTTTGCGCCATCCATAGGCCAGCATCTGTGCCAAGGCCAATCATACCGATAATCACCGGCAGCGATAATGCAACAAAAGGAAGAACGGAACCAGAATTAGACTTAAAATAATTTTTGAAAAAATTTCGCATATACTTACCCATCACACACGTTTGTCGTGCTTGTTAAAAAATAGCCCTCAGCTTTTTATACTAACAGTACAGTCGTATGTATTTAGTAAATATTCCCTAAAATTTTATATAAAACTTGCGGGCGGGCGTGAAATAGGGGCTTTAGCCGTTATAAATATGCCAAGCGCCTTGAATATCTTTGACCATTAGGCAGCCATCTTCATTTTGTTTGATATAAGATGCGCCGATTGGCACTTTGCCGAAGCCGCCCGGAAGATCAAGCATATAGGTCGGCTGACACAGGCCGCTTAAATTGCCGCGTAATTCGTTGACAATACGCTGACCGGTGGCAAGGTCGACCCTGAAATGACCAGTGCCGCGCACAAGGTCGGGATGGTGCAAATAATAAGGCTTCACGCGATGTTCAACTAATTTGCGGAACAGTTCAGCCAAAATCGCGCTATTGTCATTCACGTCTTTTAACAGCACGGTCTGGCTAATCAGGCTGATGCCTGCATCATTTAAACGCTTAATTGCGTCCATCGCATTTGGGCTTAATTCCGCAGGATGGTTGATATGCAGGCCAATATAAATGGTTTTGCCACTGCTGGTCAGGGCGTTCATCAGCTCATCCGTGATGCGTTCAGGCGCGACGAGCGGCACTTTGGTATGCAGGCGCAAAATACGGATATGCGGCATGTCGGCAAGGCGCGCGGCAACATGGGAGAGGCGGCGCGGCGATAGGATCATCGGGTCGCCGCCGCTTAAAATCACTTCCCAGAGGTCTTGGTCAGCGGCGATATAATCAAGCGCGGCATCGGTTTCTGCAAGGGTTAAGGTGTCTTCGCCCTTGCCGACAAAATCACGGCGGAAACAAAAACGGCAATAGACGGCGCAAGTTTTCAGTAAATTTAACAAGACGCGGTCTTGGTAGCGGTGAATGATCCCCTTCATCGGCGCATGGGCGACATCGCCAATCGGGTCAGCGCGCTCATGCGGTGCAATCACGGTTTCTTCGGTCGATGGCACATATTGTTTGAGCATCGCAGGGTCATGGTTTGATGCTTTAATCTGCAAGTGTACCTCTGGCGAAATCGCCACGGGCAGCGCATCTAACGCAGGCTTCAACGGCAATGCATCCGCCGGACGGATCAAACCCTCCGCCGCCAAGGCCTCAGCCACGCGAATATATTGCACCTTCTCAGCGCTCAATCAAAACTACTCCACTAAATAAGCTATGCGCGAGATATAGCGAAAGCGCCGCGGGAAAGCAAGGGGGCTAAGTATTAACTATGTTCAACCTTTATAAATCCGCATTTAACTGCGCCTTACTGGAAAGAATGATATTTTCGTCTTTGGGTGGGGGCATGACGCTTTGGACGTGGCTGTCGATGCCTGTGGCGATTTGCTGTGCGGCGGCGCTGGGGTTGTTTTTGATGTCGGCTAAAATGGCGGAATCTTGTTTATTGGTGAGGAAGCCGAGCTCAACAAGCACGGCAGAGCTTATCGTGTCGCCTTTGGCCACTTGGTCTTCAAAATTATCAATCACTGATAAATCACCGACTTGAACGGTCGCGGTTTGTTTTGATGATATTGAAAATTCACTGGCTAGGCTGCGCGCTAACCCCGCTGAATTGGCGTTGGTGATGCGCGCGCCGTCGGTATCGATATAAAGCCGTGTGCCATTGGCGCGTTGATTGGCGGCGGCATTGGCATGCATGCTGATGAAGACCACGCCATTGGCGTTTAGTTCATCTGCCAATGCATGGGCGAATTCAGGCCTGACGCGCAGGGTGCTGCCATGTGAGCCTTCGACGCGTAATTGTTCATTGGGGTTTCTGGTGAAGGCGACATTATAGCCTTGGGCGTAAAGCTGTTTGGCGAGTTCTTCACTTAAGGGGTCAACAACGGAAACTTCGCTTAATCCTTGGACATGCTTAGATACCGCGCCAGGGTCGATTTTATCGTTTGAGTCAATATCAGATCCATGACCCGGGTCGATGACAATTAACGGGCGCGCCGCGTTGAGTGGATCAACGGTGATATGATCATATGCGGCGACCATATTTTGATCTGCCGCGCGTCCTGTGACTTTCGCCCAAGCGCGTTCAATGGCGAGGTTATCAACGCCATAGCCGTTATCTCCTTCAAACAGCTTGGTATAATCTTGTGAAAATGGCTCGCCTGACTTGGGGGCGGGCGTGTTTTTTGTCTCTGGGATGATCAGTTCATCAAGTTCATCATCTGGACGTGTCACAATATCTTGCGCGGTGGTGATTGGGTAATCGCGCATGAAATTTGTGGCGGCGTCTATGGTTTTGTTACCGACAATGCCGTCAATACCGCGCGGGTTGCGCGCCGCAACCGTCAGCAAGATTTGTAAATCTTTGACATCGTTATAATTTTTGCTCTCTCGTATTAGGTTGGCATCATTGGTGACGCCCATATCAATTAGTTCTTGTTTCACGCGGTCGTTAAATTCAGGGACTGATTTGGCAATGTCTTGCAGGGCGGCGGTCTGTGCCTTCTGCATCAGTTGGAGCATGATGTCAGGATCAAGCGTTAAGATATTTTGCGGATTATCTTGTAAATATGTGGTGAGCGCTTTCGCCGTGTTTTTACCGAAATCGCCATCAATCGTGCCTGTGTCATAGCCCAATGTTTTGAGCGATGATTGCAGCTGTTCAATCGCGGCTTCATCTTTCAGTAAATCGGGATTTGCGCTGAGGCTTGCGATTTGTGCTTTAAGCGCGGCGCGCTCTTCCTCTGGTAGGGCGGCCTGCACCAGCAACCGCGAAATATTTTGCGCTTCGCCATATTTGTTAAGCTGCCCGATAACTTGGTCGCTGACTTGCTCTATAAAGGCCCTTTGTTCAGGCGCTTTTAGGAAACTGACAATGCCGCGCGCCGTGTTGCGCCCCATAAAGGAATCTGCGCCGCCGCAATCATGCCCCATGCTGTTTAAGCTATTTTGAATCACCAAAAAATCGTCACGCGATAACGGCGTATCCTTACTCAGTAAGTCATAGAGCTGCGCGGTTTTTGTGTCTATCGTATCAAGCATTCATCCCCCAATAATGCTCATCAGTTTTTTACATTCTGACAGCAGAGGGTTAAATATATGTAAATGATGGTTGTTTTGAGTGGATGGGGGCGTTGGGGAGGTTTTTAAAATATGCTAGGTATAGTTTGTTTTTCAATATTTGTGGCTTTGTTTTTAACTATGGCATTCGTCTTTTTTGAGAGTAAAGAGGAAGCAAGGGATTAGGCATGAGCGAAGATCAAGCAATTATATTTATTCCTATTATTGCATTTGTGGTTCTTTTTCTGATTCACCGATTTCACAGAATGCTATACAGAAACAGTTTAAAAAAAGAAAATCCGTTTTCTTATTATCGAAAATTTGTATTTGGTGATGGCCATGGGTCGCCATTTGTTGGATATATAGTTTTAACGCTCCCCTTCTGGATGTATACCTTTGATCCTAAGAATTTTCCTCAAATTGCTACATTTGAGTATGAAAATGTAGGGCTGCTTATGTGGTTCTGGACAATGACTTTTGTGGGCTATATGTGTATGTTGTCTTTTACTTACTATTTTATGAAAGCTGAAAAAGAGTGCCCCCTTGAAGAAAGGTCAGAGCCTTTTTATAAGCTTAGAGTGTATTTAGGTCTTGGTATTTGGTTTTTAGCATTACCAATTTTTGCCGTGGTGCGCTGGATGAATGGTTGAGGCTTATAGTGCCACAGTAGCACCAAACAAACAAAAAGGCCTAGCGCGATGCGCTAAGCCTTTGATTTTATTGGTTGCGGGGGCCGTAACCGAGCGTTTCAGTTAACCCTTTGAATATAAGGCTTAAAGCTCATTTTTGATTTTGCTTTGTACCTTAACCTGTACCCTAAAAATCACTCTCAAGAACATGGGAATTGAACCTACGTCCAATATATTCTAACCAGTTCTTATTAATTCTAATGGGTTACGTGCATTGTGCAATGTTTAATATAATATATTCATCGTGGTAATAATGTCTTCGTATATTGGTGATGATGTTAATGGGTCTGAATTTAGTTTAGACTGTAACTCTCTAGCTGTTGGTACTATCGCCTCTGACATTTTTTTTAATTCACTATGAACAAAACTTGGTTTTAAACCGACCGTTTCGGCAAGCACCTCAAAATGCCGTGGGTATACGTCACGGAACTTATATTTACCGCCTATTTTCATGGCCATTTTTACTTTGAATGAGTCAAAATAAACGACCGTATTCATTAAATCATAGAGTGGAGCTAGTTCTTCGGCGTTGCCGTCATATAATAATGAAAAATTCTTTCCATGGGCATCACCATTACCAATTATGAAATTGAATATTATTGCACGTAAGAAAGTAAGTTTATTAACACCAGCCATATTTCCGCGTTTTATGCGTGCGTCTAATAAACCAAAACATTGTTGGAGTGATGGGCCACCTTCATTTTCATATTTTTGTTCTGGTGGGATGTTTAACGCTTGGCAAAAGTCTTCCTGATGGAGCCTGATAATTTTACCGTCCTGTGTTTTTCGCCTGTCATATCGCTCGATTAAATAATATGGCTCGTTTTCCAGCCAATATACGGAAACTTCAGGTGCTTCTAGCTTCATGGCTTTTGCGAGCCTCAAGCAGAAGAATTCATTAAATACTGAGTTATCTAAGTCTTTGATAGCGGGTTTAATGATATGTGTAGATGGTGTATTGCCCATTGGAATTGCAAGCTTGCCCTCTACAATAGCCACAATTAACTTATCTTGTGCGCCTGCCCCCGATATTCTTATGTCTTCTTCGCCAACCATCATTGGGCGTTTGTTTATAGCAGACAGAATTTCATGCGCTTCTTTGTCTTCCAGCACTTTATATCGATATTCTTGTTCTGTATCTGGTGCGTGGCCTTCTTGATAAACTGATACAGCACCAGCGCATTCACCGCCGATCTCTTTCAATAAGGCGAATGTGTTTTTTTCGGATATTCCTAAATATCGAGCCAAACGTCTCCGTACAGAATCATCGGGTAACAACCCAGAAAAAAATGCTGAAGTCGCTAAGTGATCAAAAGTTCCTGCTTGCAAAGGAAAGGCTGCTGATAATTTTACGGCACTTTCCTTTTTTAAATAACTTTCATCATATTCAAAGTTTAATATGCCTTGATGTGATGATAAGCGGCCAATTAAATCAGCGTGCAAGAACACATTCAGAGATTTCGTTTCTGATTTATCAGCCATAGCTTATCATTTCCATTTGCTTAAGGCGTATAATGCAATGCCAAGTGCGCCAAGGACAAGTAGAACTTTCCCAAGCTGGGATGTTTCTTTGCCGTTTTCTAGCTCGCTAATAAAGCGGCGGCCAGTACCTGTCATGCCTGCAAGTTCATCTTGTGTAAGGCCTTGCGCTTTTCGCGCATCGCGGATTAGATGACCTAAGTCACTTGCATCAGGTATTCTATGATCCATGATTGCCTCCTGTAAAATTGTTACCGATAGGTATCATTATAGGTTTTTTTAATGGAAAAATCAATAAATGTTACCGATAAGGATCAAATTAGTTTGTTTTCTTCAGAAAGTGCTGTTTTGTTACCGATGGGGAACATTTGTTGTGTCTTGGTGTTCTGTTTAGTTTAAATCATATTTTATATGATATCTTTAATAATTAATCTTGATGTGTGGTGTTAACATTGTAGAACGCTTGGATCCTTGGTCAATGTGTGGAATAAGCAACTATAATCAATTGGTGTAGTTGATTCGATGTGCTAAATAGATCACGATAATTAAATGTTATCATAAGTGATGTACGCTTTATAAATTATTGGCCGCGAATGTGCAGGTGGTTAATGTATGTTGGGCACTCAAATTAATAGATTCGGAGATATAGCATGATTGTTTTCAAGGACCTTGTAATTGAAGGCGATAAAGAATCTTTAGACGAAGTCATGGAGAATGTGCAGGCGTCACTTGTGTCTGGAAGCGGGTGGAGGCGTTCATTGGACAAAGAGAGGGAGCCAGTAGGTAGTAAAACAGTTTATGTATTTGAGCGTAATGAGGACGATATGCTCCCTGCCGCGGTTTTGAGTATATACCCAAAAGGCAAAGATTATAATGTTTGGTATGTTCCGAATGTTGTTCCCAAGAGTTATGTTAAAATGCTTTCCATCAGTGAATATAATGCTATTTTGACTGAATTTTACGAACAGATTCTGTGCCCATACACGAAACAGTTTGGCATAATTACAGAGTTAACTTCGGGTCAAGTTGCGCCTGCTGATATTTTAGGGGTTGAGGCCGCGGAGCTTTTGGAAAATTTTTCGGACTTTGCAAATAAAAGTACGGGAAGCAGTCACCCTAGGGATCGCGAGCATTGGTATGATTTTATTGAGGCGATTGCTTTTTCAAAAGATTATGTTGATGTTGGATTGCTACAACGAATTTTAGAAGAGCAGGGGTGGGATGAAGAGAGTGCTGTTGATCTAGTCATAGAGTTTGAGTTTGGTTTTGGCTTAATTAAGCATATCAAAAGGTGAAAGTTTGATTAAGGCTGAAGATTTCAAAGATCAGGTGCTAATTGATCCGCGCCCAGTTATTTTTTTGGACACGTGTACTATTTTGGACACGATAAATGCCATACATTTAAAAGGCCTCAGCGAAAGCTACTTAGAAAATGTTTCTAAGCTTATGTGCCTATTTAATGAAAATAAAATATGGCTTGTTACTTCGCAAAACGTGAAGGAAGAGTTCGATGATAATTTCGACGCTGTTGCACTCACGGCGAAACAGAACGTAATGCAAATTGTGAGGAGCACAAGGGTGTTAAGTTCGTATCATTGTGCATATAAAGGTATTGCGCCATGTCCACTGCCCCAATATTTGGATGATGTTTTAATTAAACAAATATCAGATTTAGCTCAGGAATTAATGAATAACTGTATATTATTGGAGAGAAAGCCAGATTATTCTTGTAAGGCTATGGATCGGGTTAGAGCCAATCAAGCACCGGCTAAAAAAGGTGGTGGAGAAGCGAAGGACTGTGAGATTATTGAATGTTTCCTAGACGCATCATCAATGATTAGGCGTGATATTCCTGATCTGAAAATCGTTTTTGTGACATCTAATGTTAAGGATTATGGTCGAACCCCAATACTGTTACCTCCGTTGCATGACCAGTTTGAAGCTTTGGATCTTTTATACTCCAACCATTTAAATCATGTTATATATTTATGTGAAATCACATAAGGTATTATTGCAATGATTTACAGGTGTTGAGCACATAAATGAAAAGCAATTAGGTGTCAGTGCTTTTTTTAAAAAGTGGGCCTGCGCTTTCGTCGACATGTTCTTCATTATCGTTTTTCTCGAGCTTTCTTTGTGTCTGATGAGCCGCTGAGGTTTGCCATGCGGAGGCGAACCTTGTTCTGTCGATAGCGTTGAAGTCGAGAAGTGTTGCGATGAAAGATTTAGGGTGGGCTTCTAAAGCATCAAAATTGGGACAAGCAGATTTGTATGCGTATTGTTCAAGTGCGCGCGCGCAGTTGAATAGTTCTTCACTCCTTCCAAACTTGATGATTTGATCTGCAATAATTTCGGCAGGTACACCGTTGTATTCTGCCCTAATCTCATCTTCTATTTGCTTGGCAATAGCGCTGCCATTATCAATATATTGTCGTATAAGTTCTGTGGCAACTCTAGCATCGCGTAAGCCTTCCTGTCGATCTTTGTTGCCGTACCTTATTGCGTTAATAAAGATGTTTCGTCTTTCATCATTCGTTCGGAATGATGCTTCAGCTCCGAGGTAATCTAAGTTGAGAGCTATGAGCGATGCGCTTAGATACGCTAAACGACCAAGAAGTGTCGCTGCGTCAGAGTTCGGTTGTGCTTCTACAGTTTTGTGTATGAAATAGTTGAAGGCGTCCAGTGACCTTACGAGAGAATTGGCGCCCAGACCAATTAATACAGATGACTTTAAGTCATTTAACCATAGATATGTATCTTTATTACGCCTTTGATTATCTAGTTCTTTTATATCTTTAGCAATGTGTTCGTCTGTGACTCTTTCTTCAAACAAAACTTTTCCGCTGAGCTGTATGCGTTGAACATCGTTCCCGTCAAGCAACTTTATGCCTAGTTTATTTGCAATTTTCCTTGCGGCTTTCCTGTTATCGGTGGTCGCCACATAGGCACCGTCCAAGTCTAGCGTTTCTAACAACCCTTTAGTCCAAATTATCCTTTCAAATGCTTTAGGCCTGCTTTTATTTTTTATATCTACCATCTGGCAGCGTCTTGCTGTACTCGATGAGCGTTCGTATAGCCATAGATCAATATCTGTAACTGATTCATCGTCTATTGAATAAGGGATGCCCCTAAGAACAAAGAAGCCAGCACGAAGGAAGTAAGCACGAAGAACCTCTTCTAGTTCATATCCTTTTCTTCCTGATTTTGTTTTGCTAGTCATAGTGAACGCCCTCCACGTAAGGCACTCAATATGTTGTATGTACCTTTTTTGCTGGGCTCAGATTGTTTTTTTCTTGTGCTGAAGCGGCTTTCCTCAGGGCCGATGTATCTATTCATCGGTGCGTTAGGCAATGTTATTGAAGTGTCATTAGCGCTGCCTGTGGTCAGAACCTGAAGGGCTAATTCGCCGATATCCTTTTTAAGTAAACGCATAGTGAAGCGTGGCCCTTGTCCTATTCTTGTGGTTTGTACAACGCGGTTTAATTCAAGTACACGATAATCTTGTCCTATCGCTGTTGCGGGGCCAATGCTTTGTCCGCTAATAAGTTTGTTCAATATGGCTCGTACACTTCCGATTCTTCCTTGTGAAGAAGACCGTTCTTGTATGCCGTATGTTAATGCTGCCACAAGGGCTTTTGCCATGTCAAAACAATCATCAACAAGTGGATTAACAAATTTATGAAATGCTCCGGGCGATGTGACGTAAACGTTCTCACCATTATCATTTGAAACGGTGTTCAAGTCATATATGCCAGCAGCCTTGATCTTATCAAATAGATCTTTCCCTAATATCTGCTCTGCGCGTTTAACATTAATACATCCTTCGGCTTTCAAGGAATTTTCAAATTCGACCATTTTTAATTGTTCGCTAGAAGATAGTGAATTTAACACAATATGTGTTTTCTCGATGTTATCTTTTCTAAATAAGTTCCCGTTAAATAATAAGCAGTCTTCGTTTTGCCCTTCAGCGTCAATAAATCCAATCTGTTCTGACCTGTCAAGGAAACTAGATACTTCGTCTTGCGTCATTTTATGGACATCCCCTATATACTCACTAGCATTTTTGCGTGATATGGGTTGTTCTGATGACTTTTCAGCAAGGGAGATTGATGCGCGCTCTTCCGTCGTTGGTTCGGACTCATTGAATATTAATGCTGAATGATGTAGTGCCCCTCTTGTGGTGATGCCAATGACCTCAATACCGTGATTATTGCGCTCAATTAATCGTTTCCTCTCAAGCAATGAAAGTAAATGTTGTAGTTCAGTGCGAGGGTTTAATTTTGCTGACTTTGCAAGTGCCTCAACCTCTTCATTCGACAATACTTCTTGTGTATTTGTTGCCAGACGACTAAGCAAATCAGCGGCTTTTGCGGCTTCGTCAATCGCAGGAAACTCAGATGCCCCATGAACATCTTGAGAAACTTTGCGTCCATGATGTATGATCCATGCCCCTGTTGTTTCGTTGTCAAAGTTATTAGACATTCTTAAGTGACCTTTATTTAATTAACTTCAAGTATAAGCTGTTGTTTCTTCTCTAGTAACGTTTGTAAACGCTTATTGTCTTCTTCTCCGAAGGTCACGGCAACTTTGTTGCCTTCTGCGTTTTGTGCGTTCATCACATCAATTGTCATTACAAGATCGTCACGGTCTTTAGTCTCAGATACAGACCAATCGCCGAACATGTTAGGTGCTAGCTGTAGTGATTTTGTTTCGTTTGGCTCTAGGCCACCTTTGAATTCATAATTAAACTCTTCTGATATCCATGGAATAGTTCGGCCTGGCGAAGCTACGGTACCGTGAAAGTAACCTTTAGCGATCGCTATCTCCGTATTATTTTTGATCGTGAAGTCAATAATCGGCTTCTCGTTGTAATATTCCTTAGCCCAGTAGAATTTTGGATTGCTTATTTCGATCTTTGTTAAGATCTCATCGCTGCCTTCTGCTTCAATCTTGCGCTTTTCAAGCTCTGAAATTTCGTCATTAATGCTTTCAAGCTGTTTTATTTTGACCTTTTTCTGTTTTTCTTCGCCAATTTTGATTATTTCTTTGGCACTTTTACCATCTAGTGTTTTGTACAAGTCGCTTGCTAAGGTGTCAGGGTCTTTACCGGCAAGGGCAAAAAGTCCGCCTTGGTTTTCTATTTCAGCAAAGATTAACAGTTGTATGGCTTCTTCGAACGCCTTTTGATCTTTTGCGCTCAGTGTGTTTTGAATGGCTTCAACACTCTTCTTTAGTGTTCCTTCGTCTGAGGCATCGATTGTTTTGTCTTTGAT
>JASBUS010000009.1 GCA_030147745.1 Alphaproteobacteria bacterium | reverse complement strand
GGCATTGTTTGCGCGACCACGCACTTGCCGCCTGCAGTATTGGGGAACAAATGGTTAAGCCAAGTTATCAGGCCGTGACCATGGCATCGTTGATGGAGATGGTTGGGGCAGGGCTTGGCGTAACGCTTGTGCCGCGTTTGATGATTGAAAGTAAGAATTTCGTCTTGCCAGAAGGTGTGCGCCAATATCGCTTTAAAGCGCCAATCCCGCAGCGTCAGATTGGGTTAATTTGGCAAAGCGCACATTTGAAAGCCAAGGCCATGGATATAAAAGAGATATCCGCGCAATTACTTTTAGGTTTGACATAATGGTCTATTGTTGTATTATGCCCAGCATATATTTACAGGAGTTTGATGGATGAAAGTTTGGCCAATGTTTGCCCTCTGTGCGGCACTAAATGGCGTAAGTCTCGGCCTAGAATTGGCGAGCGATGAAAAAGACTTTAGTAACATTATGCTACATGGCGGCTTAACGGTGCTATGGGGCGGTTTGGCTTATGGGTGTTATCGTGAAGATGAAGTCTCCGCTGCGGCAAAAAATAAGAAAAAGCCGCCGAAGAACGACAAAGACCGTTTCGACATCATGTAAGCCAATTAAATAATAAAAATATACAGGGGCGGGATGAGATGGAGATAAAACGATTTCAAGATAGTGACATTTGTTACAAGCAAACAGATCCACAAACATTAAAGACGGTAGCCTATGTGCAGCCAAAGGCTTTGATACCCGCAGAACGCGTCAGCATTGAAGAAATGGTCGCAGCCGCGCATGAATTGTCACGTGAATTAGTTGATTTCAAATATAATAAGTTAAAAGGCATAGGCTGTAGTCAGATAGATACCAGCATATGCGTAAATTATTACGGCACGATGTTTACCCTAACGCAGGATATGTCCCTAGAGGCAGGCAAAGAAGCTTATAATAAGGTTGTCCGTGATGCACGGCGTCAGAAGTTAGGCTTGAAGCTTGTCTAATATCATAGTTATAAAATCTTAATAAATATTAGTATAGACTTATATAAAAAGCTTTTCTTTTGCTTTTTGTGGCTAATTGCTTATAATTTCTTGCAATTAGCTCATGATATAAGACAATGAGCCTATAGAGGTGGTAAGTATATCGCGCGGTGAAAGCCCGCCAATCTAACAGAAGTGTGAATATGGAAGTCTGGATTTTATTTAACGAAGAAGTCGAATCGTCAACAGCAGAAGCCTTTGAGATACGTCGTTTCCTTGCGGAAGGCCGCAATATGGGGATTGATGTAAAGGTTTTTCACCCTGAACAATTTGACCTTTTGGTGACTGAAGAAGAAACCGACTCGATCTTGATCGACGGTAAGCCGGTTTTATTACCTGATTTTATGTTGCCGCGTACATATGTGGTCGATACTGGGTATTTCCCTTTGGCGATTCTTCGTCAGTTTGAACGTTTTGGTGTGCCAGTTTATAACAATGCGTCATGTATTGAACGCGTTGCAGATAAGCTTCATACGCACCAAATTTTGGCTGAAAAAGGTTTGCCGACACCGACCACAATGCTTGCAAAATTCCCTGTCGATATCGACTTGGTGGAGGAGCATATTGGTTTCCCTGTCGTTGTGAAAACCTTGCTCGGCGTGAATGGTTCAGGCGTGTTCTTGATTGAAAACCGTGATGCCTTCTTAGATTTGATGAATTTGATTGGTGAAACCAACCCGAATATTCAATTGATTTTCCAAAAATTCGTTGCGGCAAGTAAAGGCCGTGATTTGCGTGTCTTTGTCGTGAATGGCAAAGTGATCGCCTGTATGGAGCGCCGCGCGGCAGCGGGTGGCTTTAAGGCGAATTATTCTCAAGGTGGTTCTGTCCAAGAATTCCCAATTGATGAAGAAGCCATGGAAATTTCAATTGCGACAGCCGATGCGCTGGGTATTCAAGTCGCAGGTATTGACCTATTGTTCACAGAACAAGGCTATACAATTTGTGAAGCGAATACATTCCCAGGCTTTAAAGGCTTGGAAAAAGCCTGTGACGTAAATGTCCCGCGTGAGATTTTCTCAGCTATGCTTGAAGAATTAGAAGCCCGCGGCGGCCCACGTCGTGCGCGTCTCGCGTAATTTTTAGCGCATAAATAGAAATATAAAAAAGCGCGGTCATTGCCGCGCTTTTTGCTTTTAGGCCTGATGATAGGCTCAGGGCGTATATTTATGCGCAAATGTCTGTGTTGGAATTGGCTTTGATGGATTGGCCGCTTCAAGCTTTTTGAGATAATCAACATAGCTGATGACTTGCGCGTCACTTGGGATGATGGCTTTACCCATGTCTTTGGGACAGATGACGATTAGTTCGTCCCCAAGCTCTACGAAGTTATATTTACGGCCATTATGGCTGCATGGCGCCAAGCTGTGACATACGTCATTGAAAATATCTTGAAGCTTTTGTGATTTTTGAAAGGCTGCGATATCGATTTCACCTTTGGCGGGGTGATACGACCAATCTTGCCATAAAGATGCACCGCGGCCCATTTCCTTTGTCCAGCCTTTTGGTGCTTCGGTCACGCCATCAGCAAGCGTAAATTCAAGGTCAGTGCCTTCTGGCCCTATATTTTTGATTAGGATGCCTTTGGCTTTTAATTGGGCTTCATATTCCGCACGCTTTTGTGCGGCTTTGGCTTCTAAATCTTTGATGATGGCTTTGGTTTCATCGCCCACGATGGTGTAGACATAGTTATCTTTATATTCGTTATTCATTATGAAATCTCCCTAGAATTTAGGGCACTGTAGTCGGCTTAACCATATGTGTCAATCATCGGGGAATATAAAAAAGCGCGACCTAAGTCGCGCTTTTAAAATAAGAATTTGGTTATATATTAATGACGTGTTTCATCGCCACTTTTGCCTGTGACATTACCGCCGCGTGGGACAGATGTGCTTGGGCCTGATGGGATAACTTCGTCTTCACGAATGATTTCTTTGCCTGCGAGCAGGTCTTTGATTTCATCGCCAGAAAGCAATTCATATTCAAGGAGTGCTTCCGCCAATTTGTGCAGGTCATCCATATGCTCTTTTAAGCATGTGGTTGCGCGGCTATAGGCGTCTTCGACGATACGGCGGACTTCACTATCGATAATCGCCGCTGTTGCGTCAGACATATTCTGTGATTGTGATACAGAATGGCCGAGGAAGACTTCTTCTTGGTTACTGACATAGCGTAGTGGGCCGAGCTTAGGGCTAAGACCCCATTCAGTTACCATGCGCTTTGCCATATCCGTAGCCATTTGAATATCGCTTGATGCGCCTGTGGTCACCTTTTCAGGGCCAAAGATAAGTTCTTCAGCAATACGGCCGCCCATTGCCACAGCCAAGTCGGCTTCGATTTTGGCTTTGGACATCGATACGCGGTCACCTTCAGGCAGGCGCATAACCATACCAAGGGCACGGCCACGAGGAACAATCGTCGCTTTGTGAATTGGGTCTGATTCAGGCTCATTCAAGGCGACAATCGCGTGACCAGCTTCGTGATAAGCGGTCAGTTTTTTCTCAGCTTCTGTCATCACCATAGATTTACGCTCAGCGCCCATCATGACTTTATCTTTTGCGTCTTCCAAATCTTCGATGCCGACAACGCGTTTGCCGCGGCGCGCTGCTAGCAATGCAGCTTCGTTGACAAGGTTCGCAAGATCCGCACCAGAGAAACCTGGCGTACCGCGCGCAATCACGCTTAAATCAACATTGGTTGAAAGCGGGACTTTAGCGGCGTGAACAGATAAGATTTTCTCACGGCCTTTAACATCTGGGTTCGGAACAACGATTTGACGGTCAAAACGCCCCGGACGCAATAATGCAGGGTCAAGAACGTCTGGACGGTTGGTCGCGGCAATCAAGATCACGCCTTCATTGGCTTCGAAACCATCCATTTCAACAAGAAGTTGGTTGAGTGTTTGTTCGCGTTCATCGTTACCGCCGCCAAGGCCAGCACCGCGGTGACGACCAACGGCATCAATCTCATCAATAAAGATGATACATGGCGCGTTTTTCTTGCCTTGTTCAAACATGTCACGGACACGTGATGCACCAACACCGACAAACATTTCAACAAAGTCAGAACCTGAAATTGTGAAGAACGGCACATTGGCTTCGCCTGCAACAGCGCGGGCAATCAAAGTTTTACCTGTACCTGGCGGGCCAACAAGCAATGCGCCTTTTGGAATTTTACCGCCAAGGCGTTGGAATTTTTGCGGGTCTTTAAGGAATTCAACAACTTCTTCAAGTTCTTGCTTCGCTTCGTCAACACCCGCAACGTCTTCAAACATAACGCGGCCTTGCTTTTCGGTTAGCAATTTCGCGCGTGAGCGGCCAAAGCCCATCGCGCCGCCGCCACCTTTGCCTTGCATTTGACGCATGAAGAAAATCCATACACCAATCAACAACAGCATCGGGAACCATGAAAGTAATACGCCAACTAAGCTAATTTTATTTGTGTCGGTTAGCTCCGCTTTAATGCGTACGTTGGTGTTAGATAGGTCACTTACGACATTTGCGCCCGGTGGGATAATAGTGACAAATTTATTGCCTGTACCACTATATTCGCCTGTTAATTTCTGATCACGAATCAGTATGCCTGAAACAATGCCTTCGCGTGCTTCGCGGATAAAGTCACTATAGGCAACAACTTCGCCTTGCGCATATTGCGAGCCAGCTTGCTGTTGTGACAAATTAAGGAAGAAGGCAATCATCAAAATGATACCAACCCAAATTAATATATGACGTCCAAATCCGTTCACTATTATGTCTTTCTATATTCAAATATAATTCATTATGCATAGCGCCTTAACGTGCTCCTAGCATATTATAGCGTATAGCTATTTATGCAAGATTAAAGCGGTAACAATAACAAAATAGGCGCGCTGTGATAAAAATCTATAAGGCTATTCAACAGAAATAGACAAAATCTGCTTTTTATCTTTTAGGGCAATTTGGCATTTATAAAGTGTGGCGCCTTTAAAACTCTGTTTTTCATTGGTTATTCTGCCATAAAGCGTTTCTAACTTCTCGCTATTCGGTGGGTAGGGCATAGCTTGCCCTTGCAGATTTTGCAGTGCTTTTTTGAGGATACGTAGGCCGATTTCTTCTGGCGCGCTTAAAAAGCCGCTCAGATCAAGGCGGATATTTTGTGTGTCCTCTACTTGGCAAAGCTGCGTGTAGGTCGCATCTGCGATGTTCTTAAGAGCGTCATCGGCGCGGTTTAGGCGAGTGATCAGTGTGTCGATGCGCTGAAGGCTTAGGCCTTCCTCACTTAAAAAGGCTTCTGCCTTACGAAAGCGCACGCGTTTGAATTTATCATTCTGATTAGAGGGGTCTTCAATCCACTCAATATTATGTGTCTTAAGGTAATCCAGTATCGTTTCATGGGTGAAGGATAGCAGCGGGCGGATTTTAAAGAAATCATCGCTGCTTTCAACAATATCATCCATCACGCAGAGGCCGCTTAGGCCGCTGCCACTGGTGAGGCGCATTAAGAAGGTTTCATATTGGTCGTTTAAATGATGTGCGAAGAATAGCGCCTTGATGCCATGGGTGCGGCAATGGGCTTCTAACAAAGCGTGGCGGGCGGCGCGGGCGCTTTCTTGGATGCGTGTTGCTGGTTTATCGGCATCATCCCAGTTTAGGGTGAAATGTGTGACCTTTGGCCAGTCTACGACCCAATGTGCAACCTGCTGTGCTTCCTGTGCCGATTCGGGGCGGAGTTTATGGTCAACGGTCAATATATGCAGCGGGCGGTTTTGTGTGGCGCAATAGCGGCTCAGTAAATGCGCGAGCGCTAGGCTATCGCCGCCGCCAGAAACAGCAACGGCGAGGGGAGCCCCGCCGTTAAGCACAGGCGCATAACGCGCCATGATTGTGTTAAAATTGTCCGTGGTTAATGTTTTGTCCATTGCTCCACTTACAGTGAACAGCCGAGCTTTTTGGCTTCTTGCTTGGCGCGGCTCATAACTGGGGTTTCTTGCGCGCCTTGTTTCACCAATTGCATAAGCGCAATACAGGCATCGTCCTTCTTCTCCATGCCGGCTAAAGATAGGCCGAGCTTAAGAAGATAGTCTTCCTTTTTGCTGCTTTCGCTATGGTTTTGGTAGCCTTGCGCGAAGATACGTGCGGCATCACCAAATTGTTTTTGTACATAGTAAGTTTCACCAAGCCAGTAGAGAGCGTTTGGCACGAGGCTGCTGTCTTTATGGACATCAAGGAAGGCTTTGAAACCGTCTTGCGCGGCGGGATAATTGCCATCTTTTAACTGTGCGAAGGCGGCGTCGTAATCCTGCGTGTCGCTTGCGCCGAATGATAATGTGCTGCTCGCGGTCGGTTGATTCGTTTGTGGTAAATCACTTGCTTGTACCGCGTCTGCATTATAATGCGTTGTCCCAATTTGCACGGGGCCATTTGGTGTTGGCGCTTGATATGTAAGGCCCGGTGGAATTTGCTGCGGCGATAGGCCTGTATTCGCATTGCCTTGGGCTTGCATCTTGTTCAAGCGGAAATTTAATTCCTCAATTTGGCCTGTGAGCTGCTGAAGCTGTTGTTCCATCGCGCTTAGGCGGTTTTCAACCGTGATGCGGTAATTGGTATCAAGCGAATCATTGCTTTGCGCAAGGCTTGGTTGTTTGGACAGGTCGCCTTTATAGACGGCACGGGAAAGCGTGCTGATATCGCGCTCTAAACGGTCAAGGCGCTGTTCCATATTGTAATTCTGTGCAAAAGCAGAACCGCTCCCTAATAAGGCAGCGGTTACAAGACATATAGATAGGTAATATTTTTTCATCATATTATTCATTAAGCTGTTTGTAATAATGAATAATTATATAGGCAAGTTTACGTGATTAATCAACCACTGTTACGCCGCGGCGGTTTTGTGCCCATGATGATGGGTTTGAACCCAATACAGCTGGACGCTCTTTACCGTAGCTAATAACGTTAACGCGGTTGCCATCAACACCAAGTGCCATCAAGTAACGACGCACTGAGTTTGCACGGCGCTCACCCAAAGCCAAGTTGTATTCGCGTGTACCGCGTTCATCCGCATGGCCTTCAATTGTGATTGTTACATTCGGGTGACGGTTCAACCAGTCAGCTTGCATGCCTAATGTTGCTTGTGCTTCAGCATTTAGGTCGTAACGGTCATAACCAAAGAAGACGCGGTCGCCAATATTTACAACCAAATCTTGTTGTGTGCCAGGCATTGGGCCGTTAAGTGAAGTTGCGTCATAGCCGTCAGCGCCATTAACCGCTGCGCCTGTGATGCCTTCGCGTTCGCTGACCGATAGATCAGTTTGTGATGTGTCGCCAGAACATGCTGTTACCAGTAGAGCTAGGCTTAAAACGAAAAGATGACGGAATGACATTTTGTGATCCTTTTAAATAACTTTTTTATAATCCAAACAGTAGACTCGGAGTTTGTTGCGTAAGCATAGAAATTTGCCGTGTTACCTGCAAGGGGCGCTTAGGGCTATCGCGCTGATTTATACCCAGTTTTCTTTTGAAATATATTTAGGGTTTACAGTAACTCTTGGTGGATTTGTTCAATGAACATACGTGCGTCTGCACGGTCTTCGGCATAGGGGGTGAGGGTGATGTAGCGCTCTAGTGTTTCAATGGCTTCGGCGCTGCGTGTGTTTTTTGCAAGTAACACGCCTTTATCGAGCAATAAGCGGTATTCATTTGGCGCGATATATTCAGTGACGCGCACGGTTTCAAGGGCGGCTTCGTAATCCTCAGCGGCGATTTGGCGTTTTTTGATATTGTTTTGTAGGCGAATTAGAATTTCGCGTTTATTGGCGCTGTTATAATAACTTTGGTTAAGTTCAGCGTCTGGCCCTTTGACGTCTTTTATCAATTGGCGCAGTTCAATCGCGCCGAGTTTGCGGGCATCACCAAATGGGTCGATTAACATCTGCTGCCCGTTGGTGTTTAATTTGATGATGAAATGCCCCGGAAAATTCACCCCTGCGGCAAACCATTTTAAGCGGTCACATATTTCGAGATATAAGATGGAAAGCGCAACGGGTAGCCCCTTGGCTTTATCAAGGACATAGCAAATATCCGCATTATCAATCAGGTCGTAATGTTCACGGTTGCCTGTGAAGCCGTATTTATCAACGAAGACATATTTAAGGGCTTCATAACGTGCTTCACCATGGTCGCTGCCTTGCTGCGCCAGTTGGTTTAATACGTCTTTTTGCATGCGTTCAATTTGATGGTAATAGCGTTCAATTGCGCGCGAAGGGTGACGGAGCGCTGAAAAAGCTAAAGCGGTTTCAAACAGTGGAATATCATCACTGTCTTTTTGCCCTTGCTGTTGAAGGAAGGCTTCTATGTCTTGTGGTGTGTTTTTCAACATATAATGTCACCCACAAAAGTGTTTTATAGTTCTTCGCTGTCAACGCGGCCAATTTGCATTGGCGCTGATGTCGCTTCGCTTGCAGATGGCTCAGGTGTTAACGCTGATGAGCCATTATAGCTTGGTTGCTCTGTAGGCGAGGCATAGCTTTCCTGTACATTGTCATAGCCCTGCGCGCTTTGTGTTTCTTCGATTAGGCGAATATAGCTGACCACTTGCTGTACATTAGAGATACCGCGGGCGATTTCAATAATCGCGTTGGTTTCGGCTTGTGAATGCGATACGCCCATTAAGTAGACTGTACCTTGCACAGTGTCGATGGTGTAGTTAATTGACTGCACTTCTTTGTTCAAAGTAATTTTCGTGCGGATTTGTGTGGTGATCCATTTATCGGTGAGGAAGCTTGCAATGCCGCCGCTGCCTGCAACACGAATTTCATTGATGACTTGTTTGACGCCTTCAGGCTGCCATGCAAGGCGGACGGCTTCAACGCGGTGTTCAGGGTCTTGCACAACGCCAGTGATCAAGACGCGGCCTTGCTGTACGGTGACATCCAATTTGCGGAATGTGTCGACATTGTAGCGGAACCACAAATCACTAATTTGTGTGCTAATCCAAAAATCCTTAGCGGATTGGCTGATGCCGCCTTCTTTTGCCGCGGATACGCCAACCATGGCGCCTGCACCTGTCGCCATACCAAGTGGCGTACAGCCTTGCAGCGTTAGGCCGCCAATTACAACAAGAGATAAGGATAGATTGCGCAAAATGTGCATGGGTAAAAACCTTAAGAATATATGTGCCGTTTAATTACATGATCCACGCATTCGGGATATGTTTAATATAGTATGGCGGTGCAACGGCAACAAAGTCAAAGCGAAGTGTAAAATTCGCTACATTTCTCTGCGTATAAACATGTTTATGGGCGATGTAATGTTCTGCCGCGCGGCAAATGCGTCGCTGGGTTTTGATCGGGATCGCATGCAAGGCATCGTGCTTGGTTTGACGAAATTTCACTTCAATAAAGGCGATGGTTTGCTTTTTTTCAGCAATGATGTCGATTTCACCGACGGCGGTGCGATAGTTTTTCTCTAATATTTTATAGCCTTTAAGGCGTAAATATAGTCTGACGAGGCTTTCAACCAAATAACCGCGCTGATGTGCGGCGCGACCAGATGCGGATGTATGCGATGTGCGGCGTCTATTCAGCATCTTTTAAGTCGAGGGCTTTTTTATAGATGTCTTTGCGCTTACGGCCAGTTAGCTCGGTGACCATATCAACGGATTCACGCAGGCTAAATTGCCCAAGATGCTGGCGGAGGAGCTGATCAATCTCTTCTTCACTATATTCAGCTTGTGTTTCTTCGCCGGGAGGCGCCATGACGAGGACGATTTCACCTTTTGGTGGGCCGTTTTCTTCAATGGCGCTGATCAGGGCGCTGACTTTATCGCGCTTAATTTCTTCAAATTTCTTGGTCAGTTCGCGGGCGATAGCAACTTTGCGATCGCCGTAAATCTCTTGGATGGCGGTAAGGGTCGCTAATAAGCGCGGCGCTGTTTCAAATGCGATTAAGGTCGCAGGCGTTTGTTTCCAAGCGGTAAGCGTATCGGCGCGCGCTTTGCTTTTTGATGGTAAAAAACCAAGGAAGCAGAATTTATCACTCGGCAACGCTGAAAGCTGTAAAGCCATAAGCGGGGCAGATGCACCCGGCAGGCTTGTCACATAATGGCCAAGTTCGGTGATATGTTGCATTAATTTATAGCCGGGGTCAGAAATAAGCGGCATGCCTGCATCGCTGATTAAGGCGACAATTTTACCTTGGGCGAGGGCATTGCAAATTTTATCGCGCTGGCGTTCATCGCTATGGTCGTTATAAGAAAGCAATGGCGCTTTAATGCCGAAATAAGAGAGTAATTTTCCGCTGACCCGCGTGTCTTCACAGGCGACAAGGTCGGCAACTTTTAAAAGTTCTAAGGCGCGTAGTGTGATGTCCTGCAAATTACCGATTGGCGTAGCAACAAGATAAAGGCCAGAGACAAAATGATTAGCGGAAGAGTGTTGTGCGGGGTTGACCATTACGTTAAGCTGTTTTACCAATACATTCTAGTCGTTTGATTTCATTTTACTACGGCGTCATATTTTTGCTTACCTATTGTTATAGGCGTCGCATCATATGACTTGTCCTAAAATAAACTGAAACAACTATAAACGACACAAATATGTGTATGTTGCTGTTAATTTTTATGTTTCCTTTTTAATAGGGCTTGTCCGAATGTGCAAATATCTTTTTTCAAAAAGCTTGATATTAATCTCTGCGCTGTTGTTTTTAGGCGCGTGTGTCAGTTCGGGCGGTTACAGCAATCCTTGGAAAATTAACCAAAACAAAGCTGGGCCAGCACAGCAGGCGCCAAGTACATTGGCGGATCCGAATCTTTGGAAACAAAATGCTGATGGTGAAATGGTCTATTCAAGTGGTATGCCGCCGTCACCACAGGCACAGCAGAGCGGTGATTATTACAGCCCATATCGTGGTCAGATTGATACGGCGGCGAATGGCATGCAAAATGGTGATATCTCAAATTTGATGGTTGATCAAACGCCTTATGGGATGCCGCCAACGCCGCCAGCTGCGGTGCGCGTTGCTTTGCTTGCGCCGATGAGTGGCCAAGCGGCTCATTTAGGGCAGGCTTTCTTGAATGCAAGCCAAATGGCGCTGTTTGATTTGAAGATGACAGATTTAGAAATCGCGCCTTATGATACAAAATCAACACCGCAAGGTGCAGAAGAGGCAGCGCGCCAGGCGATTAATGACGGTGCGTCATTGATTATTGGCCCATTATTTGCCGATTCGGTGCGTCGTGCGCGTGCGGTGGCTGCGCGTCATAATATTTCGGTTTTGGGTTTCTCGACCGATTGGACGACCGCAAGTAATAACAGCTATGTTATGGGCTTTATGCCGTTTACACAGGTGCAGCGTATTGTGCATCATGCCGCGCAAAAAGGTTATCGCCGTATTGGCGTGATTGCGCCTGATGATGTTTATGGGCAGGCGGTCGTGAATACATATTTAGAAGAAGCGGCGCGTTATGGTCTTGAAACGGTTAGTGTCCTGCGATTCAAGAATGCTGAAGATGATATCTCTCTGCGTATCCGTGAATTTTCGCAATATGATTCTCGCCGTGATGAAAAAGGCAAATTATTGGACCAATATGAATTACCGTTTGATGCTGTGTTAATGGCGGTCGGCAGTGAGCAAGCGATTGCCGTATCTAACTTATTGACCTTCCATGATTTGGATCCACGCCGCGTTAAGCGTTTGGGCACAGGTTTATGGGATGATGCGGCTTTGGCGGGTGAGGATAATTTGCGTGGGGCTGTATTTGCCGCGCCATCACCGAAATTGCGCCAATCTTTTGTGACGCGTTATAAGACTTTGTATAATGCTGAACCGCCGCGTCTAGCGTCTTTGGCCTATGATGCAACGGCATTATCGATTGTTTTGGCGAAGCATGGTTTAGCGCAAAGCGGCACGCCAGCTTTTGGCCGTGAATATCTCACCAATCCAAATGGCTTCTCAGGGATTGATGGTATCTTCCGTTTTCATTCAAATGGTTTAATCGAACGTGGTTTGGCTGTACTTCAGTTAGACCAAGGGCGCATCAAAGTGATTGAAGATGCGCCCACGACCTTTATGCGTTCGTCGATGTAATCTTTATTATTGAACGATATACAAATTCGATAACTCTTTACTGATTTTCTCGAATGTCTCAATCAAATCTGTTTGATCTGGTGCATCGAAATATTTTGTTGCATCAGATGCGCAGCGTTTGTAATAGCCTTTTGATGTATCACTAATGCCGCTTGAGAAAGTGATTGTATAAATCTGAATGCCTTTTTGCTTCATTTCCGTACATGTTTTCTCAAAACGTGTGTTCAAATCCGTGACGGAAACGCTATTAAGGCGCGCGCCGCCATAGGCACTATAATATGGACTTGTTGTGTTGTTACCGTCAGTCATCATCACAACAACTTTCTGCCAAATCAAATCTTCAAATGATGCGCCTTCACGGAACGGGAAGTTGGGTGACAACATGCGGTAAGCCCATGTCATGCCGAGGTTACCATGGGTGTTACCATCGGCGCGGAGCAAAGATATACGCGATTTCAAATAATCGTTATCTGCGGTTAACGGAACAACATAAGCCTTGTTACAAGTGTAGTTCGGGCCATATTGGTTGTTATAGTAATTCGCGTTATCGCGCACACTACGGCTGTCAGAATCGTTGAAATAAGCGCGATACATTGGCCATCTGGTGTCATCATTGGAATCGGTTGTATCCGCTGGGTAATCTAACGCCTCAACGCAGCCCCACCATTGGTATTTACTACTTTGATTAAATTCAATATTGGACGATGGGTTGATATAGCGGTCAGGGTCTGGCGCGACCACAAATGGGTCGTCATAAGCTGTGCCTTCTGGTGTATAGCCTAAGCCATATGGCCCAACATTAACGGCGGAGCTGTAAGGCACCATACCGACTTTAATTGTGCTGTCTTCGGTTGAACGTTCATAGAGAATATCAACGAAATTCGTCGCGGCTGTTCGCAGCGCGCTGATATTGTTATTGCTGTTCATTGAGCCCGTTACGTCGAGCACCATCATGACCTCGATCCCGCGTACTTCGCGCACAACTTCTGTTTCGCTGCTCGCTTCGGCGGTGTTAACCCCTAAAAAGTGAAGGAATAATGTGTTTACATCGACGCTTGCTGAAACGGATAAATTATTTTCGCCGATTAGAACTTTGATGTCTTTCACTTCACCAAGCTCTTCGTCAGAGTAATTGGCGCGAATATAATCATAAACACGTTGAATGATTTCAGCTTCTGTTAGTGATGTCGAGCCAGCGGCGGCGAGTGCGGCGGCGTCAATGGCATGTTCTAAACGCATTTTGGCGAGATAAATTTGTCCCGCGTCAATCGCAAGTCCCATTGAGCCAAGTACCGCTGGAATACATAAGCTGATCATAACAGCTGACGCACCAAGTGTCGAACTCACATAGCGGCGAATTTCTCCGCGGCAATATTGTTTTATCTGGTTTATTTTTTCGATCATTTTTCCTCACACACACCCGTTTTTATTCAAAGTAGACGACGGAGCTTTTGCGCCCTCTTGTATAGGCTACTTCTTCCATATTAAATTCAGGAACTAGAAATTCGTAAAAGAAGGGTACGTAACGATATTGTGTTGTTACGCCCAATACGCCTTCACCGGCATTGGCAAGGCTATCCATTTGTGACGGCATGTCACTGCTGCCGTTATAATTTGCTGTTGTATATTCACCCTCGGTCACCATATTGCCGTCTTCATCAAAACGAACGCTCAAGATATCAAAGGCGAGCGGCGTGCTGTCATATGGGGTCATCGCCATGCGGCCTGCATCCATAGCGTCTTGGATATCTTGCGCTGAAGCCAGTGGGACGCGTGCAATTAAGTCGGCGGCAATTTGCGATGCATTCATAACTTTTTGGTTGATGATCATGGCTTGCCCCATGTCATATGTGCCCATCAGCATTGAAAAGAGCACAGGGAAGATTAAGGCAAATTCGGTTGCAGCGAAGGCCTTTTCTTCTTTTAACCATTTATTGATTGTGCTTAAGATCATGGTTGCCTCTAATTATTCATCATCAAAGTCATATGGTTCAGTTTGTAACACGATGGTTGACATCATCATGCGTGTTGTTTTACCCGCATCACCAAAAAATTGGCTCATAATTGGTGTTTTAAGCGGGTAATTGTAAACGGCACGAATGAGGACAACATCACTAACGCCGCCTGGGTTAAAGCCTTGGCTTTGGAATGCACCTTGATCATCAAAAGTTGCTGTATTACCAGACGCGCTGCCCCAGCCATCGCCAATTTCAACGACTTCATATTCGATATCATTACAATTCGCGAGAACGCTAACCGCTTTACAAAGCGCGGTTTCAAACATGTCTTGGCCGCCCGCACCAGCTTGCTGTACTTGTCCAGTGCGGACAAGGCGTGATGCATCTGATGTTGCGCCTTCAAGAACTATTGACGTAGTGAACATTAAGGCCACTTCGATGATGCTTAACATGAAATAGATTAAGGGAAGGGCAATGAAGGACAGTTCGATTGCAGTCGCACCTTCATTGTCGTGAATATAACGTTCTAACGTATCGCGAATATTTTTCAACACACACACCTTATAAGATGACATCATATGATCAATTCTCAGCAATAGATCAAATTTGTCTCAAATCTTTTTTAATTTACTCTCACAAAAAAACATGTCTGACGACATGCTCCCACAAATATGATCTTACATATTTAATGTTAGGTTTTTGTTAATAATGCATTGCTTTTTATGGATATTTTAGGCGTATTTTATTTTGGATTCTGGATGTTTTCGGGCTCAATTGGGAAGCCGTCGCTATCTAGTTTCATTTCGCCAGTGACTTCAGGGCCCCATTGCTCACGTAAGGTGGCTTTGCGCTCTTCAATTGTGTTTAAGCGTTTCTTCGCTTTTTGCACCATCATATTGGCAACAATACCAACGACAGCCCAGTTAATAAGATAACCAATGCCAGCAGAAGCATAAATAATCACAACGGTTGCAGGTTGTGAAATGGCGTTGAGGGCGTAATCAATCGATTGGTTGGTCGTGATGACATCCAGTAAGAAGGGAAAGGCACCTGCAAAATTCATGAAGCATATGGAGAAGCTGCGCAGGCGATCTTTACTACGATCAGAAATAACGGCCACGAAACTTGGGGCCATCGCGATTAATAGAAAGACTGCTCCGCCCATAAAAACCATGCCCATCATAATGACGACACAAAGAAGTATCGTTCCTTTTAGGCCAATTTTACTTTTCTTTTTACGTCTTTGGCTTGATGCTTTCGCCATAGTTTAAAACACCCCACCTTTTGAATATTGCAGTATCGTTGCTGCTAAAATGACTAAAGCGGCAATTGCGCCTGATATAATTGCGGCAATTTCATACCCTGTGCCGAAACCAAATTTAGGGTTGTTTGCTAATTGGTTTTCTAAATGCGATTCTTCCTCGTTAATCATTTTATATTCGCGCAAGGCATTAACGAATTTAGCTTTGTCGTCTTTTTTTTGCTTGTTGTTGTTAATTAAACGTTCAAGTTTGGGTATATTGCCTGACCCTGCGATGCCTTCAGCTGTTTTTTTGATTTCTTCGCGTAGTTTGCGGTCGTGAATGCGTTCAAATAAAGGGTTGAGGTAAATGAGCAAACCTTTGCATAAATTCGGCAAGCCGCGCATACCGGCGCGTTCTTGAATATTTGCAAAGATTTTTAATAAAGCTGTTTTAGATTGATGAACTTCGAAAGAGTTCAGCTCCATCAATTCACTTTCGATTACTTTTTTATCACGCGCCATAAGGAAGGCGATGATGTGTTTGTCAAAAAAGCCATCGCTTTTATTGGTTTTGGCGCATAAGTCATCAAGCGCCATAAGTAAGTCTTCGGGTGATCTTACACAGTAATTATTAAGTATGGGGCTTAGGCAGGGGGCTTCTGGGCACAAATAATAGAGGTTCCCCTCAATGCCAAAACCGAGTTTTTTATGCATTGAATTAGCCTGCGCCGATTCAAACCTTTGCTTGATATTCTGTGTTTCTGCGCCGCTATGTTCAGCAATCTTTGCCCAGAAAGCGACCATGTTAAATTTGATGATTTCTTCTAATGCCTGCGTGTTGGCATGGTTCCCAAATAAATAAGCTGCAAGATAACCCAGGCCTTCTGGCATTGCGCGGATGTTTTTGTAGAAAATGGGTGCGCCAGGGAAGAGGGTTGTTATGGTCTTGCTTAAGAGGCGGTCGCCAAATGTGCCGTCTTTGCCGTGCGCCTCTGCAGAATGTTTTGCGTCTTGGAAGTCGGTGGTAATTTTATCATTTGATAAGGAGCGCTGAATCCATGTCTCAAAAGGTTCGCCCAAAATGGTGTCTTTGGCGACTTTTGGGTTGAATTGTAATTCATAAGCAAAGCTTTCGGGGCGTACGATTTTATAGCCTTCGTAGTCAAAAGCACGTACCGCCTTAGTGCGGACAGTTTTTTGCTTTTTGGGGGCAAGGCGTTTGCCGTCCATCCATGCGAGAACTTCTTCAATCGTCCAACGTTGTTGCCAGTCATCATGAAGTAGGCCGCGGACAAGCTCCATAAGCGGGCCAGTACTGCGTTGGTGTGTTGTGAAAAAACTATATGTGCCATGCTCGAGACGCTGACGTATTATTTCTTCTTCGCGCATTTCGGAGAAGGGGTCTTCGTTACGCATCAAGGTAAGGATTGTAACACCAAGGGCAAAAATATCATCTGAAAAGCTCGATATGCCGCGGGCATAAGGTGGGCACATGGCTTTTTCAATCGGCATATAAATCGACGGTTGGTGATAAGTCGGCGGCGCAGATAACGCTTCGCCGAGCATAATGTTTTCGTAATTTGCGGCATTGCCATCGTAAATATTGGTGGCGCGAATACCGCCATGAACTAAATCTGCGTCGCGCAGTTCTAGCATTAAGACGACTAATGGCTTGATGATCGCATTCATTAGGCGTTCATGTTTCATGCCGAGCGCTTGCGGTTGGTCGCGCGTTAGAATAGGCATGCCTAATGTGTCTTCATAAATGAAAACATAGCGCTGTTTTTTCTCAGGTGGCCAATACACCACGCCAGAGGCGACAACGCGCACAATATTCATATTGGCGAGCTGAGAGAATTTACTGGTTAAGAATGTGCGTGGGACAAGAAAGTTTTCGCATAAAACAGCAAAACAGCTTTTACCGCTTTTTAAACGCGCGGCGTAGCCTTTTAGCTCACCTGAATTATATTGCGGCATTGGTTGGTCGCACAGAATTTCGATATCGCTACCGAGGGTGGCTATATTTACGGGCGGCAGGGCGGGTTTAGGCGGCGCTTTATCCTGCGCGGCTTTATCCTCGTCTTGTTTTTTATCGTCTTGTTTGGCTGCCAAAGCGCACCTCTTGAAACGGCAATACTCTATAGAAAAGTGAATCCTTCACATTAATTTGTTATTTTACTTGGTTTTTGTCTAATTTAAAACCCTTGATTTTTTCCGCTTTCCTTGGCGGGGCGATTAATTTATATCTTATTCCTCATGCGCATGAATTATAGCGCCAAGACATGCACTAAGTGGTGGACGAGATGAAAAAGAAATATTTTGGTACAGATGGTATTCGTGGCTGCGCCAATAAATTCCCGATGACAATAGATTTTGCGCAAAAGGTCGCGGTCGCGGCTGCGGCGCGTATGATTGTCGGTAAAGATCAAATCCAAACCAAGCGTGTGTTGATTGGTAAAGATACCCGTGAATCGGGCTATATGCTTGAACAGGCATTGGCTTCTGGCTTTTTAGCGATGGGGGTTGATGTCATCCTTTCTGGCCCGATCCCGACCCCGGCGGTTGCCATGTTAACGCGTAGTCTGCGTTGTGATATGGGGATCATGGTCTCGGCTTCGCATAATCCTTACTATGATAACGGCATTAAAATATTTGGCGCTGATGGCTATAAATTATCGGATGCTAAAGAGCTTGAGATTGAGGATTTCATTACCAAGGGTTTTGATGATAGCGTCTTTGATGACCAGTCTTTGGGTAAGGCAAGCCGTTTGGATGATGCGCTTGGGCGTTATACGGAGTATGTGAAGTCAGCTGTTCCGCGCTTTTTTGATTTTTCTGGTTTGAAAATTGTTGTCGATGCCGCAAATGGCGCGGCCTATAAAATTGCGCCTAAATTGCTTTGGGAGCTTGAGGCCGAAGTGATCGCCATCGGTGATAAGCCGAATGGTCGCAATATTAATGACGGCTGCGGCGCCACAAATACTAAGGCGTTAAGCGAAGCTGTGGTTGCGCATCAGGCTGATATTGGTATTGCGCTTGATGGCGATGCTGATCGTCTGATCGTCGTTGATGAGCAAGGGCAGATCGTCGATGGTGACCAGTTGATGAGTGTGCTTGCACTGGAAATGCATCGTCATGGTGAATTGGCGCATGACACGATGGTTGCGACGGTAATGTCTAATCTGGGCATGGAATATTTTTTGGCAGAAAAAGGCATTACGATGAAACGCACAGCGGTGGGCGACCGTTATGTGATGGAAGAAATGCGCGCTGGGGATTATACGCTTGGCGGGGAGCAGTCAGGCCATATCATTCTGGGGCATCACAGCACGACAGGCGATGGTATGCTTGCGGCGATGAAGGTTTTACAATATTTGAAACAAAGCGGCCAAAAGGCGAGCGCTGCATTGAATGTTTTTACACCATTCCCGCAAATTTTGAAAAATGTACGCTATGAAGGTGCTAGCCCGCTGGAGCAAGATCGCGTGAAAAAGGCGATTAATGATGCGGATCAGCGCTTGGCGGGCAGTGGACGCGTCTTAGTGCGGGCTTCCGGGACTGAGCCGTTAATTCGCGTTATGGCCGAAGGGCGTGATATTACGGAAGTCAGCGCCGTTGTCGATGGGCTGTGCGAAATTATCGCGGCGGCTTGAGTGCGGCGCAGTGTAATATTCTTATGAATATTTGCTAATATCTGAAATTATTGCTTTACTTTTTTGGGATTTTCGATAGTGTTACTCTTCGGGCGTCTATAATAATTGCCCGCGCATAGGTGGAAAATAATCAGGCAAAATAAGCCGATCATCTAAAGCGTTTATAAAAAAAAGTATATACAGGGAGACCAAAACATGCAGCACGATCCTGCTTACGCGGCTATTGAAAAACTTATTGTCAAAAACATGAATATGTTCAAGGCAGAAGAAGCGTCCGAGCTTATTGTTGCACATGCAATCATGCAAGACATGCAGGCCGAACAAATCATAAATATCTTTGGTGATGATGCAGCGTCTAATGTCTTTAACAACTTGGCATTAGCAGCAAAAGAAGAAGCGCGCTTACAGCGTTTGCAAAATGGTTCAGCAGGCATTCGTCCAGCGGTGACTTCATTTAATCTAAAGCTTAAGCCGTCTGTTGAAAAAGTTTTGAATGGTTGGAAAGCTGACCGTCAAAATCACCCAAGTGTCTCTCCAGCTGAGTTATTGGCGCGTTTGCTTGAAGAGCATGCAAAAACAGAAGTGGCCAATTTGTTCAAAGCTGAAGGTGTGAACCCAAAGGGTATTCGCTATGTTATTGATAACAACAAGCCACCACCACCAAGTGTGACAGGCATAAGAAAATTCTTTGAACATAAGCTTCTGACCAATATGAATAAACAAGCATCAAATGATGAGTTTGAGCCATTTTTCGGTCGTGAAGAAGAAATTGAGAAAATGGTGCGCGTATTGGCGCGTCAACGTAAGCCAAACGTGGCTTTGGTTGGTGAGGCTGGTGTTGGTAAAACAGCATTGGTTGAAGGCCTTGCGAAGCGTATTGAATCAGGCGATGTGCCAGAAGTTCTACGTACAGCACAAATCGTTAGCTTGGATGTTGGTCAGCTTACGGCGGGCACAAAATACCGCGGTGATTTCGAAAAGCGCGTTAAGGATCTTGTCGATAAACTTAAGAATGAAGAGGATCTGATTCTTTTCATTGATGAATATCACACAGTTGTTGGTGCGGGTTCAGGATCAGGTGGCGAACTTGATTTGGCAAATATGCTGAAGCCTTTATTGGCGCGTGGCGAAATTCGTATGATTGCGGGCACAACACCAAAAGAATACAAAAAAACCATCCGTAAAGATGCCGCGCTTAAACGCCGTACACAAGAAGTACGCGTTGAAGAGCTTAATGAAGGTTACACAATTATGGCGTGCCGTAAGTCTGTAGATGATCTTCTGTCGAAAAAGCATGGCGTTGAATATGACGATGAAGCGATTGCCGTTGCCGTGCGTATGGCGAAACGCTATATGCCAGAAGGCAAATGGCCTGATACACCGCTTGATATTCTTGATGATGCTGGCGCACATTTGCGTGTTAAATATGACAGCGTCACAGAGCGCAAGCAGCACCGTGTAGACGTTAAAATGATTATGCAGGTTATTGCTGAAAACACAGGCATTGAAACTGCACGTCTTGATTCAGGTGATGGTCAGCAGTTGAAAGCTTTGACTGATAACTTGAAGCAAAAAGTCTTTAACCAAGATCAACCGCTTGAAGCGCTTTCACGTGCATTTAAGCGCGCGAATGCAGGTCTTGGCCGTGCACAAGGTCCAATGGGCGTTTATGTGTTCGCGGGGCCAACAGGCGTTGGTAAAACTGAACTTGCGAAAGCTTTGGCAAAAGAAACAGGTATGCACTTCACCCGTATTGATATGACGGAATATATGGAGAAGCATTCTGTGGCACGTTTGATTGGTGCGCCTCCAGGTTTTGTTGGTCACGGTGAAGGTGGTCAGTTGACGGAAGAGATCCGCCAGCATCCATATTCTGTGATCTTGCTTGATGAGATTGAAAAGGCGCATCCAGATGTGCTCAAAACATTCTTGCCAGCATTTGATGATGCGCGTTTGACGGATGGCGAAGGTAACTCGGTTGACTTCCGTAATACATTCTTCATTCTCACAACGAATTTGAAGGATGATTTCATTGCGCCTCCAAGTATTGGTTTTGGCCTTGATGCCGCTGATACGGTTGCGCAGAGCCCGTATCTTGGTGCAATCAAGAAGGCATTCCCTGCGGAACTTTATAACCGCGTCGATGATTTCTTTGAATTTAACGCGCTAGAGAAGTCAACTGTGCGTATGGTTCTCGATAAATTCATCAAAGAACGTGCAGATCAGCTATTTGCCGATCGTGCGATTGAGCTTGAAATTTCAGAAGCAGCGCGTGACTTCATTGTTGATCAGGCTTATGATCCTGAATTGGGTGGTCGCCCGATGAACCGTGCGGTTGATACATTTATTGCGACAGATGAAATGACCGATGCAATTTTGTTCACCGATTTGAAAAATGGCGGCAAAATTAAGGTTGATCTTGTTGATGGCAAATTATCGCATGCATTCAATGCATCGTCTGATAAAGTGAAAGCGCAGGCGAGTAACGATAACAAGGCGAATGCAAGTAATCAGCCACCAGCGACAGGCACAGGCGGTCCAGCAGCTAAGCCATAATCGATTGATAGATAATTATTTTTTAAGGCTCCGTTTCGACGGGGCCTTAATTTTTTGATTCAATGCTTGACGAAAACAAACAGATATGCGAGTACTAAGCGTAATTTACTGGTCGTCAGACATATTTATTTTTCCCGCCATAAATTACATTTAGTTGAATGCACCGCTGTATTGCGGGGCTTCGTGTGTGTTGTATAAACGGTTTGCATATAAAGGAAATCTTGAAATGGCAAATGTTGCGGTTATTGGTTCTCAATGGGGTGATGAAGGTAAAGGTAAGATTGTCGATTGGCTCTCTTCACGCGCTGATGTAGTTGTACGCTTCCAAGGCGGTCACAATGCGGGTCACACTTTGGTGATTGACGGCGTTGAATATAAATTAAGCCTTTTGCCATCAGGTATTGTTCGTGGCGGTAAAGTTTCTGTTATCGGTAATGGCGTAGTGGTTGACCCATGGGCGCTGCTTAAAGAAATTGAAACAGTGCGCGCCAAGGGTGTCGATATTGGCCCACATAACTTGAAACTTGCTGAAAATGCAAACTTGATTTTGCCGGTGCACCAAAAATTGGACGCAGCGTTAGAAGCCGCGCGCGGTAAGGTGAAAATCGGTACAACGGGCCGTGGTATTGGCCCTGCTTATGAAGATAAAGTCTCTCGCCGTGGTGTGCGCGTATGCGACCTGCGTGACGAAGCTTTGCTGAAAGAGAAAATTGAAAACCAACTTATTCACCACAATGCTTTGTTAAAAGGTCTTGGCGCGGAAGAAATTGACGCGGGTAGCGTATTCAAAGATTTGATGGCGATTAAAGACGAAGTTTTGGCTTATGCAGATGTCGTGTGGAAAACACTTGATGAAGCAAAGACAGAGCGTAAGAAGATTTTGTTTGAAGGCGCACAAGGCATTATGCTTGATGTTGACCATGGCACATATCCATTTGTGACATCATCGAACACAATTTCTGGTCAGGCGTCTACAGGTTCAGGCATGGGGCCTAAATCTGTTGGCTATGTATTGGGTATTACGAAGGCTTATACAACACGCGTTGGTACTGGCCCATTCCCAACGGAACTATTTGATGATGTTGGTGAGCGTCTAGGTGCACGTGGTCACGAATTTGGTGTGGTTACAGGCCGTAAACGTCGCTGTGGTTGGTTTGATGCGGTTTTGGTGCGCCAAGCCCTAACAATCGGCGGCGTTGATGGTATCGCCTTGACGAAGCTTGACGTTCTTGATGGTTTTGAAGAGCTTAAAATCTGTGTCGGCTATGAAATTGATGGTAAAACATATGATTACTACCCATCATCACAGCTTGACCAAGAAAAAGCGACGCCTGTTTATGAAACGATTCCAGGTTGGAGCGAAAGCACGTTTGGCGCGCGTAGCTGGGCAGATTTGCCTGCTGCTGCCGTGAAATATGTGCGCCGCATCGAAGAGCTTATCGGCGTGCCAGTGGCACTGCTTTCCACAAGCCCAGAGCGCGATGATACAATTTTGGTCACAGACCCATTCGCGGATAAATAATTGAGATAAAAGAAAAGGCGCTGATGATAGCGCCTTTTTTATTTGTTCATATGGGGGTTAGTCGCCACCACCACCGCCGCCGCAGCCACCGCCCATGTCGAATGTCGGCACAGATACGTCTATGGTTGGGACGCTCACATCAATATTCCCAACATCGAAATTCCCAATATTAATATTGCTTATATCGAGTTTTGTTAGGTCTAGGTCATTGAAGCTATCTGATAAACTAACGCCATCAAGGCCGTTAATTGCGCCTGCAATATCTGGTGTTAGATGGTCAAGATCAAGATTGATATCTAGATTAGATAAGCCTGCAACCACGTCTTCGTCTAGGCCGATTGTGCTATGCGCATAGGCTGGGTCAACGGACATATCACTGATCATCCAAATCAACATCAGGTTTTGTAGTGACATGATATCGCTGCCTGCTGATGGGGTGTAGCTATTCACAGCATTGCGGGCTCGTTCTGCTGACGCTAAGCGGTATGATGATAAAACGACACCATTATTCACACCGTTTGATATTTTATCAAGGTCGATTGAAATATGTTTGCTTGGCGCGTGACGCTTGCCTTTATTCAGTTTGGTCATTGGGGCTTCAAGCTGAGAAAGCGTTTTCTGCGCGCTGCTAATTTGCTCGCTAATATTATCGCGGATTTTACCTAAATTCTTCTGACGGAGGAGCTCTTTATAGACAGTCGTCGCGAAGTCAGGACCAATTTGGTTGCTCAGTGCTTTAGCAAATTGATCAGATATTAATAACGCACCCTGTGTTTTTGCACTTAGTTTTTCCGCAATCTCACTAAGGCTGACTTTGCCGCTGATAAGGTCATCTAGATCTTGTTTCTTTTTTGCGGCGCTAAAATATTCAGCTTGGTCTTGCGCATATCCAGCGCGAGAATCTTCAATTTGTGTGCTTATCGCATCAAGGTTTGACTTGTCGTCAAAATAATCACCTTTATATGCCAGCAATGCGGCGCGACCTTTACGATAGGTTTTATCTGTTATATAGCGCCATGCGCTTTTTTCTTCATAGAAGCTGCGCGTATCAGGGGTGATTGCATTCTCTGGATTTTGGGTATTGAATGTCGTGATGTCTTCTGCTTTAAGCGTTAATGTCTTGATGGTTTCCTGGTGGATCTCATAAAGCTGTTTACTAATGTCGCGCTTTTTTTCCGCCTCAGCGCGGGCGCTTGCTAAATCTTTCGCACTGCCATTAGTGGCGATGTAATCAGAAATTTGCGTGTCTAACTTGGTATTGTTAGCGATTGTGTCTGTTACTAGTTCTGCATAGCTAGCTGTTTCTGTCATTTTGGCTTCGGTTAATGCGCTATCGAGTTTTTGAGCAAATTTACTCAAGCTTGCCGCATCATTTTTACAAATTGCTTCTGTAACTGCTTTGCTTATGGTCAGCGTGGCTTCACCAATATCAGTATTTAGGGTTGTTTGCTCTTCTTTTAAGGCATTAATAATTTTGCGTTGTTGATCAATTAATGCAGTGAATTTGCTGTGAACGTTTCTAATGCTTGGCATGTTGTCATCCCTAAATATGTTTTAAGCTCGCAAGAAAATAATCTATTTTTATGGAAAATACAAGAATTTTATTTAAGCTCTTTACACTTTTGGCGTGTGGTCTTATTTTGAAGGCGTATTTTAGGGATAGGGCGTGAATGATGAAGCTTATACTGCGTTGGTTGGCGTGGCCATTTTTGTTGATTAGCTGCTTGGCGATTTTTGCTTATGGTATGGTGGTTGATCTGCCGATTATTTGTTTTAATCTGGCCTATGTATATTTGGCGGTCAGTTTATTCTTTCTGGAGCGTTATATTCCGCATGAGCGCGCATGGCTTGGTAATGATGGCCAATTGCGCCAAGATTTACTTCATACATTAAGTTCTAAAGGGCTTGTGCAGGGCTTATTAATGTTTGGCGGGGTGATTGGCCTGTCTAACTGGCTTGCCCCTGCGGCGGAGGCTTCTCGTGGGATTTGGCCGCATGAATGGCCGATGGCGGCGCAAATTGTACTTGGCGTGGTTTCTGCAGAATTTATGCTCTATTGGGCGCATCGTTTAGGCCATCGCTGGCCACCTATGTGGGCGTTTCATGCCATTCACCATAGCGTGAAGCGTTTATGGATTGTTAATACAGGGCGTTTTCACTTTATTGATAGCTTGATTTCGATTGTGATGGGGCTTGGCCTATTAATATGGATGGGCGCACCAATGGAAATTGTCAAATGGCTAAGCGCGATTACAGCCTTTATTGGGATGCTCACCCATTGTAACGTTGATATGAAATTCGGGATTATTTCTTGGTTCTTTAACACGCCAGAATTACACCGTTGGCATCATAGTAAAGATTTGC
>JASBUS010000094.1 GCA_030147745.1 Alphaproteobacteria bacterium | reverse complement strand
CCAACAAGCAAATCGCAAAGTCGCTGGGCATCGCGGAAGCGACGGCGAAACTGCACGTTTCAGCGCTGCTTCGGATCATGGACGTGCGCACGCGGGATGAAGCCATTCAGCTTGGCGGCTCTGACCAATGGGGTAATATGGTTGGGGGGATTGACCTTGGTCGCCGTATTAACGGTGCGGAACTTTTCGTTCTCACCTGCCCATTGCTGACTAAATCGAATGGCGAGAAAATGGGTAAATCTGTTGGCGGCGCAATCTGGTTAAATTCTGATATGCTTAGCCCATATGATTATTACCAATTCTGGCGTAACTGTGATGATGCGGATCTTTCAAAACTTATACGTATCTTTACCAAATTGCCAATGGATGAAATTGCTAAAATCGATGCCCTTGAAGGTGCAGAGATGAATGAGGGCAAGAAAATCCTCGCTTACGAAGCGACCAAATGGCTACACGGCCAATCCGCTGCAGACGAGGCTGCAGAAACTGCGCGTCAGACATTTGAACAAGGCGGCGCAGGCGATGATTTGCCGCGCGTTGAAGTCAGCCGCAGCGTCCTTGAAGGTGCTGGCGTATCTATCCTTGATGCGTTCAAAGATACCGGCCTTGCGGAATCTGGCGGTGAAGTTAAGCGCCTTATCAAAGGCGGCGGCGCACGCATCAATGGTGAATCCGTTGCAGATATGGCCTATGTGATCTCGGCCAAAGACATCACCGCAGACGGCTATATCAAGCTATCATCAGGCAAGAAAAAACACGCGCTTTTGGTTGCGGTTTAAATCTTTATCATTGTCGAGATTTTGTACAGTACATAACCGGTGCGTAAACTTCTTTGCGGATGAGAAGTGGACTCTTTTGTACACTTGCTGTGTTATTTCGTAATGCGAATTTTAATCGCCCAAAGCAACTTCAAACGGTAGGTCGCTATCAAGTTGTACATAGCGCGCCCAGTTGCCGCTTGCAACTTGGTCGAGTGAAGGGGTTGGTTGGTTCATGCGTTGGCGGTAAATCCATAGGTTACGCATAACACGTTCCACAAAGCCGCGTGTTTCCGACATTGGAATAAGCTCGATAAACAATAATGGGTCTTTTACTTCCGCATATTGTGATTTCCATTTGCGCAAATTGCCTGGGCCTGCGTTATAGGCGATGGCGAGCGAGAAAAGATCACCTGATATAGCGGATTGTCCAATCAGCTGGCGGATATATTCCTGACCGATTTCAAGATTCTCTTTTGGGTCTTTCAATAAATAACGCCCAAGTTTGCCGTCATAAGATTGATCTTCGGCAACATAGCTTGCGGTACGTGGCATTAATTGCATAAGACCTGTTGCGCCGCTTGGGTTTTCCGCCGTTGGGTTGAATTCAGATTCTTGACGAATAAAGGCGTGGATCAGCGCTTTATCAAGGCGATAGCCGTTTTTAGGCTGCCATCCACCAACTGGGTAAAGCGCTGCGTCATATAACTTGCCATTATCAGCGCTATATGTATTGCCGAAACGTAGTGCGAAAGACGCAAGGCCGTTATTGACGGCGTAAGCCAGCATGGCTTCTTGCAGCGCGGCGTTTGCACCAGGATAAACTTGGCGGAATTCAAGTTCAGCTAAATGATACTGGCCACTTTCAACCAAAGCCATCGCGCGGTTCGTTGCAGCGATTTTGTTCAGAACTTGTTCATGGGTCTTTGTGAATTTAGGGGTTTCCCAGTTAAATTCATTCAAAGCATTCTTGCCAAGGGCGCGGAGCGCGATCAGGCCATAGAATGTGCGCGGATGTGCGGCGGCTTTATGCATCCATTTCTGGTAATTGGTGCTGTTACGCAGCTGTTTATAACTGCGCGCCGCCCAATATGCACCGCCTGATTTTAACCAACCACTCGCATAGTCTGAATCGGCTGTTTTGCTGAAATAATTTGCAGCAGCGAGATAATCACCCGCAAGCCATGACGCTAAGCCCGCAACCCAGCCCGCTTGTGGCACGGCGTCTTGTGAACGCGCCCATGCGGCTTGGGCATATTCAGCGGCTTTATCAGGGCGGCCTTCATATAAATAAGATGCGGCGATTTGTGCGTGCAAATTATCGATCTCAATATGGCTCATATAGCTTTTGGCACTGCTTTGCTCAAGCGTTGTAATCGCGTTTGATGGCTGACCACGCGCAATAAAGCGTTCTACATTTTTAGTAAGCTCGCGTACGCTGCGTTTTTGTGCGGCGCTGCGTTTTTGGTAATCATAACGCGCGGCGCTATCTGTAATTTGGCTTTCCAAAGAGCCGCGCATTCTTTTGACTTTTTTCGGGGCGTTTAGCGCTGTATTTGACTGTGCAGGCTTGCGTGCCATTGCAAGGTCGTAAATATCATCCGCGCCCGGTAGTTCGCTATATTGGTCAAGCCAATATGATAATTCATCAAATTGTGAGCGATATTTAGTTGGGTGCATATAGCGCTGATAAAGCACATGGCCCATTAATTTTGGATTTTCAAGCTTGCTGATGATTGTGTCTGCATCATCCCAGCGGCCTGATTTTTGAAGTTCAAAAATGCGGGCGTAATAACGTTGATCTGCCGCGCTTAACGATGTTGTGCTCTTCGCGAGTTTCTTGCGGGCAACCGCCTTTGAAACTTTGGCTGAACGCATTTTAGGGAAAACCGTTTCGGTTGAACGCGCCGTAATCTTTGGGCTGTTCTCATGCGTAACTAATGATTCGATGTCTGAAAAGATGATCGACTTATACAGTGAATCAGGGCGAGCGGCTGGGCGCAGCGCCTTCGGCGCAACATCTTGTCTTTGCGCGAAGCTCTCAATATTTTGCTGTATACTCTCAGGGCGCGCGACCGGTTGTAACGGGCTTGCCTGTGTTGGGATAAATACCCACGCCGTGCCAATCAGCACTAATAAGGCCCACAGGGCGCATCCTAAGACGCTATATTTTCTTTGCATGAGCAGATTTATAAGCAAAAAATACTATGCTGTCTAGACTTTTCGGGGAAGTGTTTGAAACCGTACACATTTTTGCGGTTTTTAGGCGTTGATTTTTGCCTTAATTTGCAGCAAATCCTGCCAGAATAAGCCTTTATTTTTACCGTTACCAAGCAAAGCCGAGGGTGCATAACTCGGCATCACGGGGATGAATATATCGGGGGCACATTCCGTCTTGTAAACCTGCCAATTGCCGCGCAGCTTGTTAATATTGGTTGAACAGCCAAGCATGGTTTTACAGGTAATATTCCCTAGCATCAAAATCGCTTTAGGTTTCACAACGGCAATATGCTTATCAAGGATCAGGCGGCTAATCTCAAGTTCAACCTCCTGCGGGGAACGGTTGCCCGGTGGCCGCCAATTGAGGAAGCTGGTGGTATATGCGCCTTTATCTGCGCTGCTCGCCTCAATCGCGCGGTCTATGCCGTTTAGGGCATAGCTGATAATTTTGCGTTTCGCGCCCGCAAAGGGATGGCCCGTTTCATCCTCTTCATCTTGCGGAAATTCACTGATGACCATCAGGGGCGATTCGTTAAAGCCTTCGGCAAAAACCATATTACGCGCGGTTTTCTTGATGCCGAGCCCGTTAAATTTCTCTAATGCTTGGCGCAGTGCATCGACGCTTTCAACTTTGCTGAACAGGGCTTGCAATTCGTCAATGGCTTCGGCTTTACCAAGTGGGGCAAGGCCGTCATCTTCAGGCTCATCCAGCATAGTGCTTACAGGCGGCATAGTGAAAGGCTGCGCTGCGGGCATTTGTATGGATGGAAGTGGCTTTGCGGAAGCTGCTTTCCAATCACGCATATCATGGGCTTCGGCCGAGCAAAAATCACTCACGCCGCTGTCCAGATAAAAGGTCAGGGCGCTGATAAGGGCGTCTCGTTCTGCCATTGCGTTTTCAGACATGGGCTTTCTTAAAAAATTTCAAATTCAGCATAGGGATATTATTATTTATAGGGTAGAATAGACGCCTGAACAAGTCAAAACAAGGAACTATACATGGTTGATTCTATGGCCGCTATTCGTGAAGATCGTGAATTCATGCCTTATGATGTCGTGATTGTCGGCGCTGGGCCGTCAGGCTTATCTTGCGCGATCCGTTTGACGCAGCAAGCCCAAGCAGAAGGTAAAGAGCTATCCGTTTGCGTGCTTGAAAAAGGCGCAGAAGTCGGTGCGCATTTGCTGTCAGGCGCAGTATTTGAAACACGTGCCTTGGATGAATTGCTCCCGAATTGGAAAGACCTTGGCGCGCCGTTAACCGTTGAGGCGAAAAAAGATAGCTTCTGTTTCTTTACTGAGACAAAGGCCTATAAATTAATTACGCCGCCACAAATGAAGAACCACGGCAATTATATTATCTCTTTGGGGAATCTCTGCCGCTGGCTTGCGGAACAAGCAGAAGCTATGGGCATTGAGATTTTCCCAGGTTTTGCCGCAGCAGAAGTGCTTTATAACGCAGATGGCGCAGTCATTGGGGTTGCCACAGGTGACATGGGCCTCGACCGTGAAGGCAATAAGACGGACATGTTTGAACCGGGTATGGAGCTTCATGCCAAAACGACAATTTTTGCCGAAGGCTGTCATGGTTCGCTTGCGAAACAGCTGATCGAAAAATATGACCTGCGCCGCGATTCTGATCCACAAACTTATGGCCTAGGTATTAAAGAAATTTGGCGCATTGCCCCTGAAAAACATAATCAGGGTGAGATCATGCATAGTATTGGCTGGCCGATGGATACAAGCACTTATGGCGGGTCATGGCTGTATCATATGGAAGACAACCAAATCTCTATCGGTTTTGTTGTTGGTCTTGATTACCAAAACCCGCATATGTCGCCTTTCGCGGAAATGCAGCGTTTTAAGCATCACCCTAAAATCAAAGCCTTACTTGAAGGCGGCGAGCGTTTGGCTTATGGCGCGAAAACCCTTGTTGAAGGCGGTTTTCAGTCTTTACTAAAATTGACCTTCCCAGGTGGCGTCTTGATTGGTGATAGCGCTGGGTTCTTGAACGTGCCGAAAATTAAAGGCAACCATACCGCCATGAAATCAGGTATGCTTGCGGCGGAAGCTGTGTTTAAAATGCTCACAAGCGTTGAGGGAGAGGCATCTTATGGCCTTGAATGCACAGATTACAGCACAAATTTAAAAGAGAGCTGGGTTTATAAAGAACTTCACAAGGTCCGCAATATTCGCCCAGGCTTCCATAAAGGTTTATGGTTTGGCTTAATTCATGCTGCGTTCCAAACATTTGGTGGTTGGCTCTTACCCTATACATTGAAAAACCATGCAGATCATGCACAGCTGAAAAAAGCCGCAGACTGCCCGAAAATTAATTATCCTGCGCCAGACGGTAAAATCAGCTTTGACCGTTTATCCAGTGTGTATTTATCAGGCACGAACCATGCGGAAGAGCAGCCTGTGCATTTGCAGTTAAAAGATAAATCCATCCCGATCAGCAAAAATTTGCCTGATTATGATGAGCCTGCGCAGCGTTATTGTCCTGCGGCGGTTTATGAGGTCTTGAATGATGAAAGCGGCGCGCCATATTTCCAAATAAATGCGCAAAACTGTGTGCATTGTAAGACCTGTGATATTAAAGATCCGGCACAGAATATTAACTGGACCACGCCACAAGGCGGCGACGGCCCTAAATATCCAAATATGTAATGGGTTTTAAAACACGACCAATTTTAACGAAATAGCAGGATTTTGTGCTATACTGGAAACCATAGAAGTAAATATGAGAAAAAACATGCCTATGTTCACATCATTACTCGCCGCAGCTATGCTGTGCAACGCCTGTACTGTGGCGGATGGCGCCTATTGGAAGGCCTCAGCTGAAGGCGCGCCACAGGCGCAATATGGTGAAAATCCAGAATTAAAATATCGTGCGATGTCAAAAACGGGCGCATATCTATCAAGCCGTATCGCGCGCCTTGAAAATGATTGGGAAGCGGCAAGCTATTTTTATGATGATATCGTCAATAGCGAAGGCACAAATTTAGAAGCGCATTACCAAGCCATGTTAATGGCGATGAATGCAGGCCGCTATGATGAATCGATCAGTTTTGCAGATTTCCTTGTTGAACATGACCATGATTCTGCCATGGGCTATGTCATCGCGATTATGGGCGCGGTTTTAAATGATGATTATCCAGCAGCGCAGCAAGTCATTGCGAAAATGCCGAAAGATAGCCTTGAACAGCTGATCAAAGAGCCCATAGCGGCTTGGGTACTAACTGCCCTAAATGACCGCGAAGCGATTGCAGCGCTTGATTTAAGCAAGCCTTTTGTCGCTTATCAAGCCATTGTCGCGGCGGATAATTATAATGCAGACGATTTATTGGCAGAAAATGTTGCACGCGCCAAAGCGCTTGATGAATTGCCACCTGCTTTGCAGCGTCATTTATCTTCTATTTTTGCGCGCCGTGATCTGTCTTATCCAAATGAGCTTTTGAAAGCGGATAATCCGCTAGATGTACGTAATATCTCTGACATACGTAATGGTTTTGCATGGATTTATTATGACCTTGCGATGCCGCTTTACTTACAATATCAGGATGAAACTGGACGTTTGCTTTTCAACATGTCCTTGGCGATGGCGCCTGACTTAACCGAAGCGCGCATTCGTGTTGCAGAATATGCGGCGATGAGCGGCCGTACCCGCGAAGCGATTGCCGCGTTGAAAAATGTTTCCCCTGAATCGCGTTCTTACCCATTGGTGCAGAAGATTATTGCCGAGTTAATGGTCGAAAGCGGTGAGATCCGCCCAGCTCTTGATATTCTCGAGAAAATGGCAGCGGAACAAAAAGACATTAATCTCTATGTCCAGATTGGCGGAATCTACGCTAAAAATGAAATGTATAGCGATGCGTTAGAAGCCTATAACAAAGTGCTGAAATTATCATCAGGCATGGATCAGTCGATTTTCTGGCATATCTATTTCGCGCGGGGCCGCATTTATGATGCGATGGGCAAATGGCCAAATGCAGAGAAAGACTTATTGCAGGCGTTAGAATTTGAACCTGAACAGCCATTCTTGCTGAACTATATCGGCTATAGCTGGGCTGACCGCGGCATAAATCTCGATAAGGCTTTGACGATGATTGAAAAAGCTGTGGAACTAGAGCCAAATGACGGCGCTATCCAAGATTCGCTTGGTTGGGTTTATTTCCGTTTAGGCGTATTTGATAAAGCGACAATTCATTTGGAAAAAGCGGCCGCTTTAATGCCTTATGACCCTGTTGTGAATGACCATTTAGGTGACGCATATTGGCAAGTTGGTCGCCGCGCTGAAGCGGAATTCCAATGGAAACGCGCGCTGAGTAATGCCGATGCAGAAGATTTGATTACGACGCTCGAAGAAAAATTGAGCCGTTATTAAATTGGTAGGCCGACCTTAAAGGAGGCAATGGCGATGGCGCTTACCCATACAAAAACATTGACGATATTCGCGCCCGCAAAGATTAACCTGTTTTTGCATGTGATTGATCGCCGCGCCGATGGTTTACATTTGCTTGATTCCTTGGTGGCTTTTGCCGATATCGGTGACCAAATTACGATTGAATCTGCACCAGAATTTAGTTTCGTTGTAGAGGGGCCTTTTGCCAATAGCTTTGCGGGGCAAGAACAGTCCAGCCATGCCGATTCAGAAAATATCATCGTCCGCGCCGCGCATGCGCTCTCCAATTTAAGTGGTCATAAATTAGACTGCAAAATCACCCTGAATAAGAACCTTCCCCTCGCAAGTGGTATTGGTGGCGGTTCATCAGATGCAGCATCGGTGATATGGGGGCTGATGAAACGCTGGGCTATACCGCCGCAGGCACCGTTCTTGAAAGATTTACTTTTGGCGCTTGGCGCGGATGTGCCGGTTTGTTATGCCTGCCAAGCGACGATGATGCGTGGCATAGGGGAGGAGTTAGCCCCGCTGCGAAACTTCCCTGAAGCCCCGATTGTCTTGGTGAACCCAATGGTGACCTGCAGCACGGCGGAAATTTTTCGTGCGTTAGTACGTCAACCTTGTGATTATGTCGATGTGCCAGAAGGCTTTAGTGATATTTACCAGTTAACCGCGTTTTTGGCAGAGACCGAAAATCATCTCTATCCACCCGCGCTTCAAAAGCTGCCTGTGCTTGCTGATGTGCTTCAGGCCTTATCTGCGGCGGAACAAAGCCTATTGGCGCGTATGTCGGGGTCTGGCGCAACATGTTTTGCTATTTTTGACAATGAACAGGCAGCCGCCGCCGCCGCGCAGAAATTAGCAGCAGATCATCCTGGTTGGTGGGTGAAGCAAGGCTGGCTTAGTCGCCCGCAGCGTTATTAAGCGGATATGGGCGCGTTAACGCAAATACCAATGTCGCGAGCAGAATAAACGCACCGCCCTGATGCATTGCGGCGAGTGGAATAAACACATTTGTGAGCAATGTTGAAATTCCAAGACCAATTTGGATAAGCAATGCTGCGCCAACATAATGGGCTTTACGGACATGCGCATATGCGCCAACCACAACAAGGCAGATCAGTGCCAAAACGCGGTGAGTAAATTGCACCCAGCCATGGTTATTTAGCGGATCAATAACATTTTCAGGCGGTAACCAATGTTCAGGGGTCATTTTCGGGAAGTGATTATAAACTAACCCCGCATCAAGCCCCGCGACAAAAGCGCCCCAAATTAACGTGATAAAGACGCAGACTAAGGCCGCCAAGCCTAAGCCATCAAATTTATAGCGTGTCTCAGCAGGCTTACTAATCGCGCGCGCGCTCAAAATAAGGGCGCAGAAGATAATTGCGGCGAGTGATAAATGCGCCGCAAGACGGAAATGTGATACTGATGGGCGGTCGACAAGGCCGCTTTTGACCATGATCCAACCCATAACGCCCTGTGCACCACCAAGCAAGAATAAGCCCAAAAGTTTTAAGCCCCAACCTTGAGGGATACGCTTGCGTAGCCAGAAATAAAGCAATGGTAGCGCGAAGGCCAAACCAATTGCGCGCCCCCAAAGGCGGTGGAACCATTCCCAGAAGAAGATCTGTTTAAAGTCATGCAGATTCATCCAGTAATGTTTATGTTCAAATTCAGGGCTTTGTTTATAAAGCTCGTAAACGCGATTCCATTCGGTCTCGTTTAATGGCGGTAATGCCCCAATCAACGGACGCCATTCTACAATCGATAAGCCAGATTCCGTCAAACGTGTGATCGCACCAATAATCGCCATGGCGAAAACCATAAAAGCGCAAAAATATAGCCAATACATCAGTTGGCGTGTTGACGGTTCAGAGTTGTGTAATGCTTGGTTCATCTTCAATCTGCTTATCACTGTGGAATTTATGGGTCACCAAATAGATACCACTCGAGATCACTAAGGCAACCCCAATTGACATTGCAGGGTCAATTTCGTCACCGAAAATTAACACGCTAAATATCGTCGCCCAAATGATTTGGCTGTAGTGGAATGGCGCGGCTAAGGCTGGTGGCGCTTTGGCAAAGCCTATCGCCAATAAAACATTGCCGCCAACGCCGCCGCATGCGGCAATCAAGATAAGCCCGAACTCATCAAATGTAAGGCTGCTGATGGCCTGCATATCAGGCAGGAAGGCATAAAATAAACCGCTTAACACCAATACAAAGCTAATCGGGTAAATGGCCGTGGTAAAGCCAGAATCCTGACTGCGCTGGCCAATCATTCGTGCTAGAATTTGTGAGCTAGATAAAAATACAGAAGCAAGCAATATGGCACAGACGGCCAGAGGGGCATAAGCAAAGCCATTTTCGCTTAAGCTTGTCCACGGCTTTAAGGCAATAAACACACCAGCAAGGCCAACCAGAATCGCAATCCAGTTATTTCGGCTGACGGCTTCCTTCAGAATGAATCGCCCCATAATTGCTGAAATACAAGGCGCGGTGAATGCAAGTGTATAAAATATCGGTAGCGGCAGATAGCGTATGCTGTAAATCGATAGTAGAAATTGTGCACTTATAACAATTGTACGTGCGAGTTGAAGCTTAGGCACGCTTGTTTTTAAAAGCTTAAGTCCACCACCGAATGGGATATAAACGCTCATCAACGTTACGGCAAAGACACTACCCAAGAATAAAATTAAGAAGAAATCATGGCTTTGCATCAACCATTTATAGGCAGCATCGCCAATGGCAAAGGATGAAAATCCTGCAAAGGCGCAGAACATGCCCAGCAGTTGAACATGCGTTTGTAATGTGGATGGAGCCTTCGCTTCGCTCATAAATATATACTCTTTTTATTATTATTGCGTAATTATACGGGTCAGGGGGACACCCCCTATATCACCGAAAATTTGGATTAATTCAAGGGAAATATTGAAAGCCTCTGGTTTTCGGCTGATAATGCGGTTATAAATATGAGAAGATACACGTCTGATTAATTTTGAAAAAAAAGCGACAATATTACAATGAACGATAGTTTTGAAGATAGTCTGAGATATGACAGAATGGTTGAGAAAGCCTTGCGCAGCGTAGTTAAAAACGTTGTAGAGGAAGTGATTGAGCGCGGTGATTTGCCGGGTGAACACCATTTTTACATCACATTTAATACAGACCATCCAGGTGTTCAAATACCTGATTATTTGGCGGAACGCTACCCTGGTGAAATGACCATCGTTCTACAATATCAATTCTATGACCTAAAAGTAGATGATGAAAAATTAGAAGTCACATTGTCATTTAACTCTGTGCCTGAACATTTGATCATCCCATTGGCATCGATCAGCATTTTTGCAGACCCATCTGTGAACTTCGCGCTACAATTCCAGCCATTGACTGAAGATGACAGCGATTTTGATCCAGACGATGATCCTGAAGGTTTTGATGATGAAGACGAAGATAGTTCATCTTCAGCGAAACAGAAAGACGCGCCTGCAGGTGAGGTTATTTCTTTGGACAAATTCCGTAAGAAAGATTAATCGCCCTAAGCATGGCAGTTAGGCTATGACGGAAAGGGGGCGTAATGTTAGATCGTTTCTATAAGTTTAAATCACTAAACGTGCCGGATGCATCTGACGCGCCGCGCACCAAGGCTTTGTTGCCTTGGATATGGTTTTTTACTAAGCCGTATAAGGCGGAGCTATTAATCTATAATTTAGTGCATTTGGCGCGTTATATATATTTTATGTGCACGGCGTTATTTTTTACCAAGATTGCTGAATTGTTTGAGCAGGGACGTGTACAGGATGATTTACGCCAGCCATTAATGATCCTCACTGTTTTTGTTGTGCTTAACATCATTTGTTTTTTATGTTGGGTGCTTATTCATCGCCGGATGTCTATATGTGATAAGATCTCGCGCGAAATGAGCATGTTCGCTGTGCGGCACTATATGCGTATGCCTTTATCTTGGCATGAGTTGTCAGGTTCAGGCGGGAAGATGCAGCGAATTGTTACTGCGCGTAAGGGGCTGTTCGACTTGTTTGAAAATTATTTTTGGGATGTGAGTGATTTCTTAGCTATTTTTGTTAGCATGTTTATTTCTGTTTATGTCATGGATATGCCAAATTACTTTATTATTCCCCTTGCACTATATGTCACAACATACATAGCGGCATCTTATTATACGGGGCAATGGTTGCTTAAGCCGACAAATCGTTACTATGAAACTTTAGAAAATCTATCCACCAAGGTTTATGAGTTTGTCAATTCAATCGCCACAGTAAAGTTGTTTAACTTGCATTGCTTCTTAATGGCTGAGGGGGCGCGTAAGGAGTTGGTTAGCCATAGCGCTATGATGGATGCGGCAAAATTACGAGGTTTACGTTGGGCGCTAACAGATATGTTGGCGGTTTGCTGGATTACCGCCGTGGCGGTGTTTTCTATCTATGAGGTTCAGCGAGGTAATATGAGTATCTCTGCGTTCGTCTTAGTAACGTTGTTTATGTTGACAGTATGGGACCGCTTGGCATCTTTTACGCGCATTTTTGCCCTTGTTGTGGAAAGCTATACGGCAGTGAAACGCTTAATAATTAGTATGAGCATGCAGCCAAGCATAACTTCCGCTGAAGGCGCGCCTATGTTGAATATTGAGCAAGCCAATATATCAATACAAAACATATCGTTTCTATATGGCGGCGTGCAGCAGGTTTTTGATGGCCTAGACCTTGAAATCAAAGCGGGGGAGAAGATTGGTTTAATCGGTACATCGGGGGCGGGTAAGTCGTCCTTAATCAAATTGCTGTTGCGTTTTTATGATGTGCAGAGCGGTCAGATCTGTATTGATGGGCAGAATATTGTCGATGTCGACTTAGATAGCCTGCGCCAAAATATCGCGATTATCCCGCAGGATATTTCATTGTTTAATCACAGTATTCTCGATAACATACGCTATGGCCGTTTTGAAGCAACGGATGCGGAGGTCATTGCCGCCGCAAAGCAGGCCTATGCCCATGACTTTATCGAAGATTTACCTGAGGGTTACCAAACCATAGTCGGGGAGCGCGGCGTGCGCCTATCTGGTGGCCAGCGTCAACGCATTGCCATAGCGCGCGCCATTTTAAAAGATGCGCCAATCTTGGTGCTGGATGAAGCAACATCAGCGCTAGATAGCGAAAGCGAGCGTTTAATTCAGCAAAGCCTAGAAGGCGTGATGGAGGGCAAGACGGTGATTGCCGTTGCGCATCGTCTATCGACGATTAATCATCTCGATCGTTTAATTGTCATTGAAAATGGCAAGATTATTGAGGAAGGCAACCACGCCGATTTGATTGCGCAAAACGGCGTCTATGCAAAATTATGGTCGATGCAATCCGGTGGATTTATCAAGGATTAAGGCTTGGCCTTCGGCTCTTGACCTTTTTTGTCAAGCGCATCCATTTGCTTTTGCAAACGAATAAATCCTTCGGCGCTTTCGCCAAAATGGGTCATGCCCATGGCGCAATTGCTCATCGCTGCGGCGATAATCAATCTATCCCAAAATGTTTTTAAGCTTGCTAAGCCACCCTGTTGTGGCTGTGGTGTTTTGTCCGGCTGTGCCATTTTGTTCACCTTTATACATTTTAATTGTTATGGGTGTTCCGTTTTCAAGCTTATGTGCATCACGTAATTTGCGGTCAGCCATAAGTTCGATAATGCCGTGGAACGGAGGATAAGTACCATCAATGCGGCGCACATGCCAAGCATTAAATTCTTCTTTGGTGTCTTCGTTTGTCACAACACAGCGCCAAGCTTGTGCAATCCCCATACGTTGATTGCAATCAGGGCCCCATGGGGCAACGCGGTTATTTTTAATGGCTTCGCGTGGAATTTCAAAAGCGGGGGTAAATTGCCCGCTATCAAGCGCCGCGATGCGGTCACCTTTGCCAGCTAATTTATTGAAATTGTCAGGGAAGCTTGTGACGCGGCAATTCATAGAGCCTGGCTGCAAATGGCCTTCTTTGATGTCTGTTGCAAGGGGCCAATCAGCAGGTGCGCCGTTGATTTCATCGCGCCCTGGGAAGACCATACGGCTGAATGCGCCTTCGCCATCTTGGACAACGGCCTTAAACTCTAGATATACATCATTATTGTCAGTCATTTTATGCCCTCCACAACGCAACGCGCGTTAAATTCTGAGGGAGAAACTAACATAGTTTAAGATAAAAAACAAGAAATATGTAAAATGATATTTTACTTAGCGTCTTTTTTCTTTTTCTTCTCGGCGTCTTCAGCGATGATATCGATAGCACGGTTGATGCCAACGGTCAGAACGCTTTCATCTTTCGGCAATGAAATAAACTTACCATCATGCTTCAAATAAGGGCCATAACGACCAATACCCGCCTGAATCATATCGCCTGTTTCTGGGTGCTTACCAACATCACGTGGAAGCGCCAGCAGGCTAATCGCAGATTCTAGCGTCACATCGTCATATGAAGTGCCTTTTGGTAGGCCTTGGCGCTTTGGCTTTTCTTTCTTCTTACTTTTTGCGTCAGCAGATTCCTCTGGCGGGTCGATCTGTACATATGGGCCATATGGGCCTTTACGCAATGTGATGGTGCGGCCAGTGGCAGGATCTGTACCCAAAACTTTCGGGCCATCCATAAGCGGCTTCGTTGCATCTTCACCGTCAACACCTTCGACTTCAGCCAATTGGCGGGTGAATTTACATTCCGGATAATTTGAACAGCCAATAAATGCGCCAAATTTACCAAGTTTCAAAGACAGGCGACCATCTGAACAGCTTTTACATTTGCGCGGCTCTTTATTGTCATCTGTCGGCTTAAAGAAGTGCGCGCCCAATGTTTCATCTAAGTGGTCAAGTACGGCTGTGATGGTTAAGTCTTTGGTTGCATCAACTGCAGCCTTAAAGTCGCGCCAGAATAGGGTTAGGGCATCTGTCCATGTCACGCTGCCAGATGAAATCGCATCGAGCTGATCTTCCAGATTTGCCGTAAATTCATAATCGACATAGCGTTTGAAATACTCTGTTAGGAAGGCTGTCACCAAACGGCCGCGGTCTTCTGGGTAGAAGCGGCGCTTTTCCATGCGCACATAGCTGCGGTCACGTAACACCTGTAAAATAGATGCATATGTCGATGGACGGCCAATGCCTTTTTCTTCCAATGTTTTCACTAGGCTCGCTTCAGAATAACGTGGCGGTGGCTGTGTGAAATGTTGGTCTGGTGTAATGCCTGTAATTTTCAAGGCATCTTGTACCTTCATTGGCGGAAGAAGGCGATCGCTGTTATCGTCCTCTTCATTCACGTCTTGGCCTTCTTCAGCCTCTTCGCGGTATAAACGCATGAAACCATCAAAGGCGAGGGTTGAGCCAACCGCGCGTAAGACAACGTCATCTGTGCCATCTGAAATATCTGCGGTTACGCGGTCAAGGATCGCTTGTTCCATTTGCGATGCCATGGTGCGTTTCCAAATCAGCTCATAAAGCTTGTTTTGTTCGTCATCCAAATAGGGCGCAACGTCTTTTGGTGTGCGGCTTAAATCTGTCGGGCGGATCGCTTCGTGCGCTTCCTGTGCGTTTTTGGCTTTAGATTTAAACAAACGCGGCGCATCTGGCAGATAGTTCTGACCATAGTCTGACAAGATTTGATCGCGGCATTGTTTTACCGCATCTTCTGACAAAGTCGTACCGTCGGTACGCATATAGGTGATCAAACCAACGGTCTCACCGCCAATTGACGCACCTTCATAAAGTTTTTGCGCGGTACGCATGGTTTGCTGCGCGCTCATGCCCAATTTACGGGCGGCTTCCTGCTGCAATGTCGATGTAATGAACGGCGCATATGGGTTGCGACGAACTTGTTTCTTCTCAATGCTTTGGATTTTTAGGTTTTTATTTTCAATGCGGGCAACGGCGGCTTTGGCTTGTGCTTCGCTGCCTATATCCATTTTGCCAAGCTTATTGCCAGATAAATGCGTTAGGCGCGCTGAGAATGGTGCGCCTTCAGGTGTAAGCAGCGTCGTTGCGATGCTCCAATATTCCTGCGCGTTAAATTCTTCAATTTCAAATTCGCGTTCACAAATCAAACGCAGCGCAACAGATTGCACGCGGCCTGCAGATTTTGAGCCCGGTAATTTGCGCCATAATACAGGTGAAATGTTAAAGCCCACCAAATAATCAAGCGCGCGGCGTGCCAAATAAGCTTGGATTAATGGATCATCAAGGTCACGTGGTTTATCAAAGGCTTTTTGCACGGCAGCTTTGGTGATCTCGTTAAAGGTCACGCGGAAAACTTTTTTGTCTTTTAAAAGTTTTTTCTCTTTAAAATATTCCTGTAAATGCCATGAAATGGCTTCCCCTTCGCGGTCGGGGTCAGTTGCGAGAAAGACGGCTTCGGCTTCTTTAAGCTCGGTCGAGAGTTCTTTTAATGTTTTGCTCGCGCGGCCGCTTACTTCCCATTTCATCGCGAAATGATTGTCAGGGTCAACCGAACCGTCTTTTGCGGTCAAATCACGCACATGCCCGTATGATGCAAGAACTTTATAATCCTTACCTAGATATTTATTAATCGTCTTGGCCTTGGCCGGTGATTCCACGATGACAAGATTTTTAGCCATTACTCTGCTTTCTTTACTCCAATAAGCTTATTCGGTTGCCGCTATGGCGGGTAATTCGCCCACCAAGTTCCATATCTAACAGCACCGTTTGCACTTCTGATATATTGAATTGACATGTTCTAAGCAATTCGTCAACCGTTACCGGAACATGTGATAGATTGTTTTCAATGTGGTTGCATATAGCATCCCTTGTGTTTTCGCTAGGTTCGCTCATGGGCGAAAGGGGTGAAAACATCTGTTGATTTTCGCTTAAGCCATCGCTTTTGCCATGACGCGCACTAAAGAAACCATCCAATGTTGAAATGATATCTTCGGCTTTTTCGGTCAAGATCGCCCCGTCACGCAGCAGGCTGTTTGGCCCTTGTGCGCGTGGGTCGCTTGGGAAGCCTGGCACGGCAAAAACATCACGCCCTTGTTCGCCTGCGTAGCGCGCGGTGATGAGTGAGCCTGATTTGAGTGAGGCTTCAACGACCAAAGTCCCTAAAGATGCGCCTGAGATAATGCGGTTACGGCGTGGGAAGTGGCGGGCAAGTGGTTCAGTGCCCCAGGGGCTTTCGGCAATCAGGCAGCCTTCGCAGATGATGTGTTCATATAATTTTGTATTTTCTTTGGGGTAAATGACATCTGCCCCACCGGCGACCACGGCAATCGTGCCTGTTTCAAGGCTTGCTTCATGGGCGGCGGTATCAATGCCGCGGGCAAGGCCAGATATAATCGTAATGCCCGCTTGCCCTAAATCCTGCGCGATGCGGCGGGTGAATTTTTGACCGTTGAGTGAAGCGTTACGCGCCCCGACAATAGCCAGCATTTTGTTGTGCAACAAATCACGGCGGCCAAGCACGGTGATCACGGGCGGCGCATCGCTGATTTCAGATAGGCCGATTGGGTAATCGGCATCACGCGGCGTAAGCAGCACGCCGCCATGCTTTTCAATTTGTGCAAGCTCATCTTCGGCGCGGCTTTGCGGGAAGGGGATAAAATCATTTTTACGGCCGCCGCGGCGCGCTAAATCAGGCAGCGCGTCAAGCGCTTTGCTTGCGCTGCCAAAGCGTGCAACCAATTGATAAAATGTCACGGGGCCAACGCGATCAGACCGAATAAGGCGCAGCCATGCCAAACGCTCCTGCGGGCTGAGCGGCGGTAAGGGGCTGCGGTCTGAATGCGTGAATAAATCCAAATTTAAGCCTTTTCTTCGCTTGGCTTTTTCTTGCCGATTTTAGGTTCTTCACCTTTAAGGATGCGTTTGATATTGGCGTGATGCTTCGCCCAAACCAAAACGGTAATTCCTGCGACTGGGGCGGTAACGCCGCTCAAGTCGCCATAGAAATATTGTGCGAGTAATGGTGCGGCCAATGTTGCCAGTAAAGCTGAAAGTGATGAAATGCGGCTGATCACGGCGCTAACAAGCCAAAGGGCGCAGCATGACAGGCCAACTAGTGGCAAGGCAGCAAGCAGGCCGCCTAATGTGGTGGCAACGCCTTTGCCGCCTTTAAATTTTAACCAGACAGGGAAGCAATGCCCGATAATCGCACAAAAACCACACACGACATAAAGCGATGCAGCGCTTTCAAGGCTGTTGGTAAAAAGGCCATTATGAATGAGCAGCGCCGCAAGGCCAACGGCAATCGCGCCTTTACCGCTATCAAGCAGCAAAGTGATCAGCGCCAGAACTTTATTGCCTGTGCGCAATACATTGGTTGCGCCGATATTGCCTGAACCGATTTTGCGAATGTCGCCATAACCAAAGGCCACACATAATATTAAGCCAAAAGGCAGTGAGCCGAAAATATAGCTAATCGCCATAAGAATAAAAATATCTGCACTCATGATTTACGCCTCATTCTTTTCTAATAACCAGTCTAAAACCGCCATACGCATCGGGACGCCATTGGCGACTTGCGCGCGGATTAAGCTGACATTCGGGTCATCCGCCACCGCATCATCAATTTCCACGCCGCGATTCATCGGGCCTGGATGCATAACCATCGCGCCTTGTTTGGCATGTTCCAAACGTTCATGCGTCAAACCGAATTGCGCAAAGTAATCGTGGTCTGATGTAATCAAGCCTTGGGTCATGCGTTCTTTTTGGAGGCGGAGCATCATGACAACGTCACAATCTTTTATGCCTTCATTTAGGTCGGTATAGGCAGTGGCGTTCTTATAAGGCAGTTCCTGCGGCATTAAATATTCAGGCGCGACCATATGAATATCCGCGCCGAGCAGGTCAAGAAGCTCTGCATTTGAACGTGCAACGCGGCTATGGGCAATATCGCCACAAATCGCGACTTTTAATTTGGACACATCGCCTTTATGTTCTTGTATGGTCATTAGGTCGAGTAGGGCTTGGGTCGGATGGGCGCGGTAACTATCGCCGCCATTGACGACAGGGCAATTCATATAACGGGCGACACTGCGCGGTGCGTTATATTCGCTATGGCGCATAACAAGAATATCGGGCGCGATAGAGGCGAGGGTTTCAATCGTATCTTCAAAGCTTTCGCCTTTGCTTAGACTGCTGGATGCGCTGTCCCAATTAATAACGGATACGCCAAGGCGCAAAGCGGCCATTTCAAATGAAATGCGGGTGCGCGTGGAATTCTCAACGAAAAAGGACAGGGCGACTTTGCCGCGATGTTTGTGTGAAACGTCTTTTTTATGCTTCAGCGCGTCTTTGAAAAAGGCGGCGCGGCTTAATAAATTACGAACATCATCGGCCGTTAAATCTGCGATATCACGTAAATGGGCTATGCTACTCATTACATCATCCTTGTCTGAAAGTTGCTCATTTATGCAGGATAAATAATATCTTGTCCATATCCGAACTAGATTTTTGTATAAGGCTGTGTGATACTTTTTAAAATTACTGTCTTATTTTCAAGCCCCCTCCATGGACGCCTTATTAATAGTCATTAGAATTTTGTTGTATATTTTGACCGCACCCTTTCGCATATTGTATTGGGTGTTTAAGCGTATGCGCGGCATCGAAGAAGCACCCATTCAGGATGCGCCAGACGAAAGCTATGATTTTGAAGCCGTGCAAAGTGATGATTATGACGGGCTTGATTATGATGTGTCCGATTACGGCGATGATGAAATTAGTAATGAGCGCGGCTGGAAGCCCCTAAAGAGTGATGCGCCGCTTAGTCTAGAAGATGGTGCGGATAAGCGTGGTCAGCTTATCCTTGATCATCACGCCTTGTTTGTGCGCCATGAAGGGCGTCAGGTCTTGGTGGTGGATTATATGCTGCCTGATGTGCCGCAATGGCTGGAATATCAGAAGCAAATTAGCCATTTTTCAATTGTGATGATGGATGGTCAGGTCGCACATATTGACTTGAAGGTTGATGCGAAATATATCGAAGATTTGGAAGAGGAAAGTCGAATTTTGTTGGTGACGAGCGGCGATGGCGAAAAAATCGTGCATCATTTGATGTTTTTGCTGAAATAGCCTAACATATCACGCTGACCCTGCCATAATGGTCTTGTCTACTTTAGTCATGTCATGTTCAAGGATTCAATCTCTGTGGCTCTTTTTGCAAAAATAAAGAAATTCTTTACCTTTTGTCTGTATGTTGGGAAACGTAAGAAGGGCTCAGCTGTGCCGGTATCATCTGCTCAGTCTGATCAACCACTTAAAGGAACGGATGGTTTAATCCAGAATAGCGCCTCTTTTGTGCGTCATAATGGTCGAACAGTTCTGGTGGTGATGAAGGACTTAGGCGATGTGCCAAGCTGGATCGAGTATGATAGCGAGATTAAACAATTTTCTATTGTACAAAATAGCGGTTCTGTGGCATACTTGAACCTATTCTTACAAGATGAAGACCAAAAGGCGGTAAAAAACGATAGCCGTATTTTGTTGGTTACAAAGGTTCAAGAACAACAGGTTGTGCATCATTTGCAATTTGTCGTCCGTTAATATCCTTTGTTGCTTTTGGTCTTGAGGGGCAAAAGAGATAAAGGGGTAGTTTTATGACCGAACAAACACAGCTTGTCGCATATGCGAATACAACAGACAAGGCGCAGCTAGACAGCATGACACAAAGTGTTATTGCCGCATTGACGTTGAAAAACCTTCCAGAAATTGGTGAAAGCGCGAAACTAGAAGTTGGTGGCCGTATAGCTGCTGCAGAAACTTTAGGGATTTCGTCGATCATTTATAAGGCGGGCGAGGAAAGCATTGTATTGCCGACCGCAGAGGCTAAAAATGACACGCCAGTTGCTAAGGCAAATAATCTGCCGAAGTTTGACGGGTAAAATCTTAAATAAATTCCAGTGATCAATTGCCTTTGATTGGGGTATGGGCTATTATGAATGGTCGATGCCTTGTTCGAAGGCTTTTTTCTTTGTGCGCTTTGTGGCGCATATCGTGTTGATTAATTTTTTTTGTATTGGGTATTCTATCCTGATGTTGTTCCTAGGTAACGCCCGTAAAGTTGTTAAGCTTGGGCTTGTATCCATAGCGGTATTGCAATTGGCGGCGTGTGAAAGCTTTGATCGCGCCATGGTTGATGCGGGTATTTTTGCGCCGACATCATTAGGGCTTGATGCCATGGCCGTGCATCCGCAGCCGCAAGATAATCTTCAGCCAAAAATTGAATCTGTGCGCTTTATGCCGCTGGGACAGGGCGTTTTAATCCCTGATGTTGTGACAACACAAAATTTACCACGTGATGATATTGGTCCATATGAACTGCGCGGCGAGAGCTTAGCGGGTGCGCTGCAATTCATTCTTTCTGAATTTGATATCCCTTTGGCGGTTGAAACCAATTTGGCAGGGCAGCGTAAAGTCACAATCGCGAATTTGCAGGGCCGTTTGGATTTAATGGTTGAGCAGCTTTGTGAAATGTCTGACTTATACTGTGTGTATAAAAACGACGTGCTGACCGTGCAAAACGAACATGATTATGCTGTGACAATTCCACCATCAGGCGCAAATGTCGATATTATCCATGATGTGGCGAAATCTATCGCAAAAGTGATTGGTGAAGAACCAATTGTTGATATGTCGACCCGCACATTGCTGTATAAATCTACACGCAAACAGGCGGCAAGCCTTGCGCATTATTTCGCAAAGCTGCGTAGTAATATGGCGCTAATTAATTATGAGGTTGGTATTTGGAATGTGCGCCTTGGTCGCCACAGCCAATTTGGTGTGCAGTGGGATAGCTTGCTGCAAGGCGCAGAAGGTCGCGCGCAAAAAGTCGCAGGCCTATATGCGGGTGAATATGGTGCGCCTATTTCAATTGGTTTGCCGGGTGACTTAGGTGATGCCTATGGCATGTATGATATTTCAAAATTCTTGTCAGAATTTGGTGATGTGCAGGTTCTGTCGAAGCCGACAATTTCCGTGATGTCTGGCGCAAACGGCCTTTGGAATGTGAAGGCGGATAATGCGGCGGAGGGCACTAAGCCAGAAGAAATTAAAATCGGTCTTTCATCATTATGGGATGGTTCATCTGTATTTTCTGATCTGGACTTGCGTTTAGCGGGCGTAGTGGAAAAAGAAATTAGAACGCAAATGCGTATCCGTCCGGGCGACTCATTGCTATTGGCGGGTATGATGCGCAATGTCGGCGATGCAGAACATCCTGAAAATGAAGAATTGGTGATTATGCTCCGTCCTAAAGTTGTCGTCTATAAGGCGCGTAAGGATTACTACGGCATAAACGGCGTGCCGCGCGCGGATGATGCCCGTGAAGAGCAAACAAATATTTGGCAGTCCATTGGTGATGAGCCAATGATTTTGGTGCCAGAAGGCGCGCCTTGGCCGCCAATGCCATCGAAATAAGATAGGGATGTTTAAGCATGCAGCATGAAAATAAACATCGTCATTTCACTTTTAAAGCGCCGCTTATGCTTGCGGCGCTCGCATCGTCTGTATTGGCGCTGTCGCCAATCGGGCAGAATGCATTCGCAAATGGTTTTAATGACCCATGGGCCGCGACAAGTGGTGAAGACCGCTCAGGCATCGTGCTTGAGGGGGCGGATCAAGACTTACTGCAAGAGGCGCTAAAAACACCGGGTCAGTTCGTAATGCCTATTGAAATTGAGCCGAGTATGATTGGCCCATGGAAGGCTGAAATGCTGGTGTCGCGTGAAGATGGCTCGGGCTCGATTAAGGCCAATATTCCGCTTTCGGCGCGTTTTGTACCGCGCCGTGCGGATTATAAAGATGGTGCACTCCGTACCGATAGCCGTGAAGTTGAATTTGTCGGTGATGAAAATCAGGCGCAGCCAGACCTTTATGAGGAAGTTTTATTGCTGCGTAATGCGGCGCTTTTGCCGTTAATGGTGCGTAACTTCCATTTGGAAAACCCAACAACATCAGGCTTGTCTTATCGTCATGATTGTTCACGCGTTGAACCAAGTGAATCTTGCCGTTTAAGCGTGTTCTGGCGTCCACAAAAAGCGGGTGACGATGAAACATTTTTAAAAATCTCGCATACAGGTGATATTGGTGTCTTGCCATTGCATATTCGTACTAAAGCAAGCGAGATGATGGTAAACCCTGAATATGCGAAAGCAGATTTGCTCTTCTTTGTGGATGCAATCGATTTCGGTGGGCGCGTTGACCATGTTACACGCTTCACAACATATTTAAAGAATACGACGGCGGAAGATATTAAGCTTGATGCCGTGCATTTTGAAAAAGCCACAACAGGCCTTTCTATGGTTAATAGTATCTGTAAGGCGGGCGTTACCCTGCCGCCGGGCGAAACCTGTATGATCGAGGTTGAGTGGATCCCATCATCAATTGGTGAAATTGATAACCGTGTAGTGGTAACGTCTTTAGACCGTATTCATTATATTCCCGTGACGGGGAACGCCCTTGTATCTGTGGTGGATAGCGAGGAATATGATTCAACGCTGCAAACATTGCAGGTGCGCCCAACGCGCGATACGCTTAAAAATTATTATGTATCTTCATTTGCAAAAGACCGTGCGATGATTTCATCGCCTGAAGGTTACACCATGGTCTATAACGGCCGTGAAACGCGCTTGGCGGGATTTCGTTGGGATGTGAAACTGCGCAGCGATGCGGTCAGAATGATTTATGAAGATATTGAAATTAACTTACCTTTCGAGCGTTCATTGACGGCGAGCGATCGAACAAAATTTGTTGATTATGGTGCGGAATAGGCATGGTTTGGTTCTTTAAAGGCAAAGCACGCAGTAGCGACAAAAAGAAAAAGCGCGTTGAGCCATCGCTTCAAGGCCCGCAGCCTGTTGAGTTCGAAGAGGGTAGTTTTTCGGACTTTGATGATGCGGTCTTGCATCGCGCCGCACAGGATGCCATGGCTGAGGTCAGTGATGGTTTATCTCCTGAAAAACGCATCGAAACATTTATTACCGAGAAAATCGCTGGTGAAGAGCCTGTCATAGCGGCGCTTTCGGCTTATGTTCCGCCAAATTTGATTGGTGGTGTTCTGCCGCATGTCGGCGGCGTAGAAGATGACTTGGTGATTAAGGCGGCAACGCAAGGTTGCGGCACCAGCAATATTTTTTATAAATATAGTGTCCATGAGGGGCGTATTTGGTACATCGCCGCGCCAGCATCAGACTTATCATCTTTCCCAGATACTTGGTGTCCAATGATCTTGGCGCTTCCGGGGCAGGCGGCGCACTGGGATATGCACCACGCTTATGTCTTCGAAAAAGAAAATAAATCTACACTGCTTTATTTTGAAGAAGGCGGTACGGATGTTGTTATTCAGCAAGGCGAACCACGCTTCATTAATGCCCGCGCGCAGGTAATTGATTCGAACTATCGTAACCTGCACACTTATACAGGTGAAACGCCGCGTTGGAAGCACGCGAATTTGCGTGATGAAACATTGCGCCGCGCGACGCTTCGTATTTTGTTTGGTTTTGGTATTTTGCTGAATTTGCTTTTGGTTATTTATATCGGTACAGGCGCGTTTGTGACAAGCTCCGTCAGTGCGGATATCAAACAGGCGGAGATTGATACAAAAGAGGCTGTGAATAGACTCGAGGTGCTCTCTCGTGAAGTGCGCTCTTCGCGTATTCATCCCGTTATGGCGGATTTGGGCTTGTTGTTATCAGAAATGGAAGCCAATGAAGGCACTTTGGTGCTTTATGAATTGCAGCGTGATGGGCGTATGAAATGGGATGCACTTGTGCCTGAAGCTTATTTAAGCAACGTCAATGCGCGTAAGGTTGAACAATTATCAACACCAGATAAATATGGCCGCGTGCGTGTGCGTGGTTATCTGTCATGGGGGCAATAAATGGGCATAATTAATGATCTCATTGATGTATTTATTGGCTCGGGCAGTAATGCGCGTTTGGAGCGTATGCGCTTTTGGAACCGTTTCAAGCGTCAAATGGGTGAATTCCTAACGCTTGTTGCGCAAGGCAGTATGTTGACAATCGCCGTGGTGCCGCTTGGTGTGGCTTTGGTGCTTTCTATTGTGATTGTTATTCAGTCTGGTATGGTTGAATCTGCGCGCGTTCAATTGCAAGCGCGTGAGGCCTTGGTGCCTGTTGTGCCCGTGTTGAGCCGTGTGCCGATAACGGATGAAGAAATGGCCGGCTTTATTGATGCCGCGAATAAGCATTATCCAGTATTGACCTATAAATATGAAGAAGGCTTACTGCGCATCGAAGCGCGTAGCACTGATCTTTTCCCAAGCTTTGAGCGTTTTATGGGACATGCGGATATGTATCATCCAGACTGGCGCGTGAAGTTAGAAGCGTTCTGCGCGGGGCGTGAATGTGGCGGTGATGCGCCATTATCGGCGACATTGGCAATATTTAAGATTGCAATTCACGACCCTGTGATGGTAGAAACCGAATAAATTAAATCATCATTAAGCGATAAATAGAGGATAGATAGTCATGGGCTATAAGGTAGCGGTTGTTGGTGCGACAGGTAATGTTGGCCGCGAAATTTTAAACACATTGCATGAACGCGGTTTCCCAATTGATGAAATCCATGCTTTGGCATCGGCGCGTTCAGTTGGTCGTGAAGTATCCTTTGGCGAAAAAGACCTTAAAGTTAAAAATCTAGAGCATTTTGATTTTGCGGGCATTGATTTTGTCTTCTCTTCACCGGGCGCAAAGGTCTCGGCGCAATTCGCACCTAAGGCGGCGGCGGCTGGTGCAGTCGTGATTGATAATACATCACATTTCCGTATGGACCCTGATGTGCCGTTGGTTGTGCCTGAAGTAAACCCAGAAGCACTTAATGATTATAAAAAGAAAAACATCATCGCGAACCCAAATTGTTCAACGATCCAAATGGTTGTCGCGCTTAAGCCGCTTCATGAATTAGCGAAAATTAAACGCGTTGTGGTGTCGACATACCAATCCGTTTCGGGGTCGGGTAAAGAGGCGATGGATGAATTATTCGCGCAAACACGCGGCGTTTACGTCAATGAAATTCCTGCGCCAGAAGTTTATCCAAAACAGATTGCCTTTAACGTTATTCCACAGATTGATGTCTTTATGGATGACAACATGACCAAAGAAGAATGGAAGATAGTTGTTGAGACGAAGAAGATCCTTGATCCAAAAATCAAAGTTTGTGCAAGCTGCGTGCGTGTGCCCGTTTTTGTTGGCCATGCGGAAATGGTCAATGTCGAATTTGAAGATGAAATTACCGCGAAAGATGCCAAAAAAGCATGGAAGTCTGCGGAAGGCATTACGCTGATTGATCTTGAAAGCGAGATGGAATATGTCACGCCTGCTGAAATTGCGGGTGAAGACAATGTATTTATTTCACGTGTGCGCGAAGACATCACGGTTGAAAATGGCCTGAATTTCTGGTGTGCAGCGGATAACCTGCGTAAAGGTGCTGCTTTGAATGCCATTCAGATCGCCGAAAAAATGATCGAAATGAAGCTGAAATAAGTTTTCACAATATCAATGCGTTTTTATAGGGATGAATGCGCGCTAGGCAGTTGTGTTTAGCGCGCGCGCTGCTATACTAAAGCCCGATTTGTTTTAGATTCTTAAACGTAATATGGAGACCGTTTATGTCAGTTCTCGTCAACAGAAATACAAAAGTCATTTGTCAGGGCTTTACAGGCTCACAAGGGACATTCCATTCAGAGCAAGCAATTGCCTATGGTACAAATATGGTTGGCGGTGTTACGCCAGGTAAGGGCGGCACACAGCATTTAGGTCTTCCTGTGTTTGATACAGTGGCAGATGCACGTGAACGCACAGGCGCAAATGCATCTGTAATTTATGTTCCACCACCATTTGCAGCGGATGCGATTTTAGAAGCAATTGATGCGGAGCTTGAATTGATCGTTTGTATCACTGAAGGCATCCCAGCATTGGACATGGTTAAAGTTAAGCGCGCGCTTGATGGCTCATCTTCTCGCTTAATCGGCCCGAACTGCCCAGGTGTGATTACACCGGGTGAATGTAAAATTGGTATTATGCCTGGCCACATCCACAAGCGTGGTAAAGTTGGTATCGTGTCACGTTCTGGTACATTGACTTATGAAGCCGTTGCGCAAACAGGTGCGGTTGGCCTTGGTCAATCGACATGTATCGGTATCGGCGGCGACCCTGTAAATGGCACAAACTTCATTGACTGCCTTGAAATGTTCATGGCGGATGATGAAACAGAATCTATCTTGATGATTGGTGAAATCGGCGGTCAGGCAGAAGTCGACGCGGCTGAATATTACAAGTCATTGAAAAAGAAAAAGCCAATTGCGGGCTTCATCGCGGGTGCAACAGCCCCTCCAGGTAAACGTATGGGCCATGCTGGTGCGATTATTTCTGGTGGTGATGATACAGCGCCAGCAAAAATGGAAGCAATGCGCTCAGCTGGCTTCGTTGTATCTGACAGCCCAGCGGGTTTAGGTGCAGCTGTTGTTAAAGCTATGGCGGCATAAGCTGAAGCTATAGAGATTATAAGAATGCGTAAAGCGCTGCCACTTGCAGTATTTGATTGGAACGGGACATTATTAGATGATGTCGATGCGTGGGTCAAAAGCTGTAATGCAGCGCTTTCTGTTTTTAATCAGCCGCCACGCAGCAAGGAAGAATGGCAGGAATTATATACTTGTCCAATCATCCATAGCTATGAAAAGGCGGGGATTCCTATAGATACTTACCTAGAAAAGATGGATTTGGCCAATGCGGCCTTCTTCCAAGCGTATCAAAATGAAACGGCTGCGGGTTTCAAATTAAGACAGGGCGCCCTAGAATTGCTCACAAATCTTCGTGACAAGGGCTATCATCTGACCATTTTAAGCAATCATCGTGCGGATTTATTGGCTGTTGAGCTTGAAAAAACAGGGGTTCGGGGCTTTTTTGACCATGTTTGTGGCAACTTAACGGATGCAGATATCACCCATAAGCTGACAAAAACCGAGCGTTTACAGCGTTATTTAGCTGATTTGAGCTTTGATGAATCGTGCAGTTTTATAATAGGCGATTCGCATGAAGAACCATTCGTTGGGCGCGCTTTAAATTTACCATCAATTTCGATTACAGGTGGCTATGTCTCTCGAACAAGATTGAGCCATACAACACCCGACCGCATCGTCGATCAACTCCACGAAGTTCTGTAACCTAAAAAATATGGAAAAAATTTCCATAACGGCAATTTTTGCTAGGCAAATATTTCCATAAGCACTGGTGTGTGTCTTTTTAAGATTTTTCATAAATGTAATAAATTCAATAGGATAGATGGAAAAAACTGTGCCAAATTATTCGGCACAGCGATTGCTTATGTTAAATCAGGTTTAACGAGACGGCTTACAGAAGGATAGTGGAAATGGGAAATATTTTTTACGGTTTAATCGCTCTAGTTTTAACAACTCTATTGGTCAACAATGTGGATCAAATGATCCCAAATAATGTTAGCTATTATGTAGAGATGATGCTGCCATTCTAATTCGCATGTGAACAGGCATTCACCCACACTCACACACACTCAAATGCCTCCCACATAAACTCACAAAACCACCGGCGCAATGCCGGTGTTTTTCTTATTTGTAAAACTGGCACACTGTTTGCATTATGTAAATTGGTTAAATTTTTATAGATTATTTTTATAAGTTTGAGGAAAAGAAATGGGAAATTATATATATGCAGTTTTAGGCGTCGGGATGGCTTCGGCTTTTGTAGGAAATGTTGAGCAGATTATTCCAAATAACATAAATTATTATATCAGCATGATGTTGCCATTTTAATTTGAAGTGACGACCCTTCGATCAGAATTTTAAAACACACAGACTCATACACACAAATACCTACTTGATCCCACATTAACGCCGGTGCAATGCCGGCGATTTTTTTTTTGAAAATATACGGCATAGTAGGGGCGTTTCATTTTGCGACAATGAACAAAACTATAGTTCTAAAACGGGACGGTTGCTATGATTTAAGATTATGGTAAAAATTTATAAATTATTGATATATATGGATAAAATCTTGGCATGGCACGTGGCATAGGCTTTGCTTATTATAAGATGCGAATTAGATGTAAAGTATTTTTAGAAAACTATATTTAGAGCCTTATATAATGCGGGCAGGCGTTCTTCGGAACGCCTGCTTTTTTTTGCTTTCGTCTTTTAATGCGCTGCGTAAAGTGATATTCTATTAGATGTTTTTGAATCAATTTATGTGAGCAGGTCTGCCATGGATTTCATTGAGCGTTTAGAACAAGAAGAACTAGATATGCTGGTCAAAATGCCTTACCGCGTTGGCTATTGGATTTCTCAATCCGATACAACGGGTGGCGATGAGTCCGAAGAGCAAGAACTTGCGGCTTTGGCGACAATCGTGCGCGGCTATTCAGAAGACTTCTGTAAGTCTGAATTTGTACAGCGTATTATGGAGCTAACGGTCGAAAATAAAGATAAATGGCTGGACTGGCAAAGCAATTTAAGCCTTGTGCCAAATGAATGTCGCCAGTTAATCGCAAAATTATCGGATGAGTTACCACCACGTGAAATGGACGCCTTGCGTTCAAATCTCTATGAAATTGGCTTGTCTGTAGCATTGGCATATCGTGAAATTGATGAAGACGCATTCCTAACCGACGTTCAAAAAATTTGGGTTATGGTGCGTGAGCGTATTTATGCATGGCGCGAAGGCCGTGCCCCGCGTACTGGTGCGTATCTCTATAACATCTCGGGTGATGAATATCTGGCGCTGCGTCAGCTTGCCGATGTGTTGTCCATCCCACCAGCAAATATGTTTTAAAGGCAAGTCTTAAACATCCATAGAAAGGATTATCCAATGGCCGACTTTCATATCTTTCACCCTGATGAGCAAAATATCCTCGCAGGGTCATTATATAAAGTAGGCGTCTGGATGAGCCATATTGATGACGATGGCGCATGTGAGGCGGATGAAGCGGAACGTGAGGCGCTAAAACGTTACCTTAAAAAATCTATCGGTAAGTTTTCCTCAAGCCCGATTATATCTGAAATGGCGGAAGAAGCCTTGCGCCGTGAAAAATATTGGCCGCATTGGGAACGCGAAAGCGAAGCGGCATTAGATGATGTCGCGGCGGCAATCAAATTGCTTGATGGCCGTTTGGTTGATAATGAAGTTAAAGCCTATAAGGAACTTGTCATGGGTATCGCGACCTATATCGCCGGCGCATTCGATGAAAATGAAGACGAAGATGAAAAAGGCATGTGGGGTGCGCTTTCAAATATGGTTGTCGGCATCGCAAACCCGCAGCTTAAGAAAGAAATGCGTACATCGCCCGCCGAAGATGATGCCTTAAACGCCCTAAGCGATGTGTTAAAAGCTAAGAAGCGCGCCTAAGCCATATGGCTTTAGCAGTGTATAACGCGCCGAAGGCGTTAGTGTTTATTTGCTAAATACAGATTTCTATTTATATAAGAATAATACGATTTTACAGTGAACTGATCCAACAAAAGTGGTGAAAAAATGACAGCACTCGAAAAAGACCTAGAAACCATTCTAACAGGCATTAACGCTGAATATATTGCGCATTTATATAGTCAGTTTTTAATTAACCCAAACAAGGTCGACGGCAGCTGGAAACAGTTCTTCTCTCAGTTGAATGACAACGAAGTCGCGATTTTAAAAGAGCTTAATGGTGCAAGCTGGACACCAGAAGAAAATAAGCGCGCGAAAAATTCATTCTCATCATTTGAAAAAGCGACACATGTTCATCAGGGCGCAGCGGCAAGCTTGGTACAAGCAAGTGCAGGTACGCCAGCGAATGTTGATGAAAACGCAATTAAGCAAGCGGCAAATGACTCTGTGCGCGCTTTGATGCTTATTCGTGCTTTCCGTGCACGTGGTCACTTAATTGCTGATCTTGATCCATTGGCGCTTAAAGAAAAAGAATATCATCCTGAATTAGATCCTGCGCATTACGGTTTCACAGCCAGCGATTATGGCCGCAAAATCTTCCTGAACGGCGTATTGGGTATGGAATATGCGACATTGGATGAAATCATCCTCGCGCTGAAAGAAATCTACTGCCAGACCATTGGTGTTGAATTTTCACATCTATCTGATCCAGAAGAAAAATCATGGATCCAACAGCGCATCGAAGCGCCACGTAACCAAACAGATTTCACTGTGAATGGTAAGCGCGCGATTTATCAGCGTATTGTTGCGGCAGAAACATTCGAAAAATTCCTAAACACGAAATATACAGGCACAAAGCGTTTTGGTTTGGATGGCGGTGAATCTGTTATTCCTGCGATTGAACAAATCATGAAGCGCGGCGGTCAAATGGGCCTAGAGGAAATTGTCCTTGGTATGGCGCACCGTGGTCGTTTGAATGTGTTGACTAACGTTATGGGCAAGCCGTTCACAGCTGTCTTCTCTGAATTCCAAGGCAACTCGTCAACACCTGAAGATGTACAAGGATCAGGCGATGTGAAATACCACTTAGGGACATCATCTGACCGCGACTTTGATGGCAATGTTATTCACTTGTCATTGACCGCGAACCCATCACATTTGGAAGTTGTAAACCCAGTTGTGGTCGGTAAAGTACGTGCGAAACAAGTTCAGCGCGGCGACACAGATGGCACAAAAGTTATGCCGATGTTGCTCCATGGTGACGCGGCTTTCGCAGGTCAAGGTATTGTCGCGGAAACATTGATGATCTCTGAGCTGCCTGGTTATCGCGTTGGCGGTACAGTGCATATCGTGATTAACAACCAAATTGGTTTCACAACAACACCTAAATTTGGTCGCTCTGGCCCATATTGTACAGACGTGGCGAAAATGCTGTCTGCGCCTATCTTCCATGTGAATGGTGATGACCCAGAAGCGGTTGTGCATGTCTCACGTATCGCGACTGAATTCCGTCAGACATTTAATAAAGACGTCGTGATCGATATCTTCTGTTACCGCCGTCACGGCCATAACGAAGGTGACGAGCCAAGCTTTACACAGCCAGTGATGTATAAGAAAATCAGCACGCATGAAACAACACGCAAAATTTACGCCGATAAATTAGAAGGCGAAAGCGTATTGGCTGCAGGCGAAGCGGATAAGATGGTTGATGAATTTACAGCTTATCTTGAAGAAGCTTTTGAAGCGACAAAATCATATAAACCAAATAAAGCGGACTTCCTCGAAGGTGCTTGGACCGGCCTAAAAGTTGCTTCTGGTGATGATCGCCGCGGTACGACAGCGGTCAGTGAAGATGTCTTGCGTCAAGTTGGCAAAAAGTTAATCGACGTTCCTGCTGATTTTAACATCAACTCAAAAATCGCGCGTCAGTTCAAAGCAAAAGAACAAATGCTTGAAACAGGCGAAGGTTTTGACTGGGCAATGGCTGAAGGCCTTGCTTATGGCACATTGCTGAATGACGATTTCGCATTGCGTCTATCAGGTCAGGATGTCGGCCGCGGTACATTCTCGCATCGTCACGCGATTCTGTATGATCAAGCAACAAATGATAAATTTATCCCGCTGCAACATATCAAACCAGACCAGCGTAAATGCGAAGTGCATGACAGTCCATTGTCTGAAGTTGCCGTGCTTGGTTTTGAATATGGTTATTCATTGGCGGATCCAAAAACATTGACCATTTGGGAAGCGCAATTTGGTGACTTCGTGAATATGGCGCAGGTTATTATTGACCAGTTCATTTCATCAGGTGAATCAAAATGGCTGCGTATGTCAGGTTTGGTGATGTTGTTGCCGCATGGTTTTGAAGGGCAGGGGCCTGAACACTCGTCAGCACGTCTTGAGCGCTTCTTGCAAATGTCGGCAGAAGATAACTGGCAGATTTGTAACATTACAACACCTGCGAACTTCTTCCACGCATTGCGCCGTCAAATGCATCGTGACTTCCGTAAGCCGATGATCAACATGTCGCCAAAATCATTGCTGCGTCATAAATTGGCTGTGTCGAACATCAGTGAATTTACGGGTGACAGCACATTCCACCGCGTCTTGCGTGATGATGATGCCGATAAATTGGTTAAGGCGGATAAGGTTAAGCGCATCGTGCTTTGTTCAGGTAAAGTTTATTACGACCTTCTACAAACACGTCGCGAGCGCGAGCAATATGATGTCGTCATCTTGCGCGTTGAACAGCTTTTCCCATGGCCAGTGAAATCACTGATCGAAGAAATGCAGGCTTATAAGAATGCTGATGTCGTTTGGTGCCAAGAAGAGCCGAAAAACCAAGGTTCATGGCATTACGCGATGGAAAATATCGAAGAAACGCTGAGCGCAATGAAGCACAAGGCAGGTCGTGCAAGTTATGTTGGTCGTCCTGCGGCTGCTGCGCCTGCGACGGGTTCGAATAAACGCCATGGCGAAGAGCAAGCTAAATTAGTTGATGAGGCGCTAAGCTATTAAGCTTTGGCGCTGCATTAACGCGGATAAAAATGAAAATGTGGGGTTTCTTTTTTTCTGTGCCGTTATATAGTTATGTCGGGACTTTGGAAAAGAAACGCTAAATATAACAACTTAACAAGACCAGGATAGATAAATGACGGAAATTCTAGTACCGACATTAGGTGAATCAGTATCAGAAGCAACTGTGGCAACATGGTTGAAGAAGGAAGGTGAAGCGGTTAAAGCCGATGAGCCAATCGTTGAGCTTGAAACAGACAAAGTCACACTTGAAGTGAATGCCCCTTCAGATGGCGTGATTGTAAAAATTTCGGCTAAAGAAGGCGAAAATGTTGAAGTCGGCGCATTGCTTGGTGAGATTGATGCATCAGCCGTCGCAAATGATTCTAAGCCAGCGGCAGCAGCAGCGGCGCCAGAAGTTGCGGATGAGAGCGATGCAAGCGGTCACAAATTGTCACCAGCGGTTCAAAAAATGGTTGATGAGCATAGCCTAGACGCAAGTAAGATTGCCGGTACAGGTAAAGATGGCCGTCTGATCAAAGAAGACGTACAGAACTTCTTGGCGAACCAAGGTAAAGCGGCAGAAACACCTGCGCCGCAGGCGGTATCTGTGCCAGCAGCGCCACAGCGCGCAGCCGGTGAACGTGAAGAGCGCGTTCGTATGACACGCCTACGTCAGTCTATCGCGAAGCGCTTGAAAGAAGCACAAAATACAGCGGCGATGCTGACGACATTCAACGAAGTTGACATGACCGCTGTCATGGAAATGCGTAACCAATATAAAGACGTGTTTGAAAAGAAACATGGTACAAAATTGGGCTTCATGTCTTTCTTCGTGAAGGCATGTGTGAACGCGCTTAATGAATTCCCTGCGGTAAATGCAGAAATTCAAGGCGATGAAATCGTTTACAAAAACTACTGCGATATCGGCGTAGCTGTTTCAACACCACAGGGCTTGATTGTTCCGGTTCTACGTGGCTGTGAAAACCGTTCAATGGCGAATATTGAAAGCAGCATTGTTGATTTGGGTACAAAAGCGCGCGAAGGTAAAATCTCAATCGAAGATATGACTGGCGGCAGCTTCACCATCACAAATGGCGGTGTATTTGGTTCATTGATGTCGACACCAATTTTGAACGCACCACAATCAGGTATTTTGGGCATGCACAAAATTCAGCAACGCCCAATGGTTATGCCGAATGGTTCAATTGAAGCGCGCCCAATGATGTATATCGCATTGTCTTATGATCACCGTATTATCGATGGTCGTGAAGCGGTATCCTTCCTTGTTCGTATTAAGGAATCTTTGGAAGCACCACAGCGTATGGTTCTTGAAATCTAAGACTAAGATTAAAGTTTAGGGATAGAAAGCAAGGCTGATTTAGCCTTGCTTTTTTTTATCCGCCATGCAATATATTTCATAATTAAAAATATATAAGACTATAAAACAGGGGGCCGCACATGGCCGGAAAAGATTTAAGACTTCGCCGCACAGGTATATATGCCAAGCTCTGCCGCAATTTTAATGCGCAGGCTGCGATCATGTCGCCTGACTTTGACACAACAAAAATGCTGGCAAAATACCATCCTTGGATATCGAACCACCCATGGTCGAAAAATGGCATTCCAGATAGCTTTGATGGCCTTGAATTTAATATCATGCGTGAGCTTCGTGAAGAATTCGCCCTGATGTGTAAAAGTTATGATCCTGAAACCGCTTATCAATATGAATGTGCCGCGCGTGATTTTGAACGTATTTTGGCGAAGCAGCGCAATGATGATCTAATTTACTTCATAGGCCATGCTACAGATGAGCAGATGGCGAAATTAGACCAAGCCGCGCGTGAATTTTTCAATAGGCATTTTGACAACGAATCGTCACCTTATTATGGGACATATGCCCCGGTTATGGGAATGACCATGTCTCTTATCATATCGAAGAAAAACAACCCAGGTGGCTCAGGCCCAAAAGGATATTAAGTTCATGAGTATTGCTGAAGAGAAGAAAGATAAATTACCTTTTGCGCGCTTATGCCGCACATTCACTGACCAAGCGGGCCCAATGAGTTTGTCCTTAGAAGATGTCTGGCACGATGTTTCCGTGCATCCCTGGATAAATTCTCACCCATGGGAAGATAATGGCGTACCAGAAGATTTCAGTGACGCGGTTTTTAATGTTCAGCTTGATATGCGTAAAGCCTATGTCAAAATGCTTGAAGGATATGATCCAGACACTGCGGCTTTGCATGGCATTACAAATCAGCGCATGGCACGTTTATTGTTAGGGCAGGTGCAAGAAGATATCGATTATCTGCTTAAGGAATGCCGGACAGATCAGCAATTAAAAGTCATGAACGCGCTTTATATGCTCTATGAAGCGAATGTGGATGATCCAAAGGCGCCTTATTACAAAACGGATGTCGTGATTAACGCCTATTTCATGGCGCGTAAGATCGAAACTTTTTTGACGCGCGGTTACCAAGCGGTCTATGGCCCACGTAATTTCTAATATGTGACTTAAGCGGTTTTGTCTTTAAAGCCGCAATAGGCATAAACAGGGCAATTTGCACAATCAGGCTTGCGGGCTTTACAAATATAACGGCCATGTAAAATCAACCAATGATGCGCATGACGCATAAATTCTGCAGGAATCGCTTTTTCTAATTTCTTCTCAACGGCTTCAGGTGTTTTTGCCTTGGCGAGGCCTGTACGGTTGCTAACGCGGAAAAGATGCGTATCAACGGCAATCGTCGGCTGCCCAAAGGCGATATTTAAGACAACATTCGCCGTTTTGCGGCCAACACCTGGCAGCTTGACAAGCGCATCACGATTCTGTGGGACTTCGCTGTTATACTCATTGATTAGAATTTCGCAAAGTTTATAGACATTTTTCGCCTTGGTGTTAAATAGGCCAATGGTCTTAATATAGTCACGTATTTTTTCTTCCCCAAGGGCATACATTTTCTCGGGCGTATCGGCGACCGCAAATAAAGGGCCAGTTGCTTTATTAACGCCGACATCGGTTGCCTGCGCTGAGAGCACAACAGCGACGAGAAGGGTGAATGGATTAACCCAATCTAGCTCGCCCTCAGGCTCAGGATTAAGGCGCTGAAGCGTGGAGAAAAATCCGATGACATCTTGTTTGTTCATTTTTAATTTAGGCCGTATCGTTTCGTAAATGATTGATCTAAGTGCTTATTTTATATAGGAAAAATCCACAAAAGGCAAGGGTGCAAAATGAACTATGGAAAACATGAAAATTTTTATTTTTTAAACTTGCATGCGTCCATTTCCCTTGCTAAAGTCGCATCATCATCGAAACGGACAGGTTCGTTTTACGGACAGATCTTTGACCATTATACATGTCTATGTATAGGGTCATATGGGGGTATGCCGACCTGGCTAGTGGTGAGTATAAGAATTTGATAAATGATTATTTAATTCAGTCAAAGGGAATGCATTATGTTTCATAGACCAAAGTCAGCAAGTGAACCGAGCACAGAAACATCGACAGAAAAAGACACATCTACTCCAGCGGCGTCTGATGCAGCTGAATATGATGTTAAATCTGTCATGAAAAGCCCGGCAAGTTTTCTGCAAACACAGCATGTATTAAATACCAAGCAGGATCAAAGCGATTCCGCTAGCCAACCTCAAGAAGAAGAGAAAAAGACAATGGATCTTAAAGAAGATAAAGTTGAAAGCACAAATGAAGTTGTTACGCCAGCGATCGCGCGCAGCGCAGCTTATAACGCAGGTTCTACATCATATAACTCTGGTTCAACATTCAGCAGCTCAGTTTCTAGCGCGAATAGCTATGACCGTGATACAGGCCGTAAATTGGTTGTTGGCCAAGGCATTAACATGTCAGGTGAAATTGATTCATGTGACCATTTGATCGTTGAAGGTACAGTTGAAGCAGCTCTTAAAGGTGCAGCAATCCTTGATATCTATGAACAAGGTACATTCTACGGTACAGTTGAAATTCAAGAAGCAACAATTTCTGGTAAATTCGAAGGTGACTTGATTGTTCACGGTCGTTTGACACTACGCAGCAGCGCAGTTGTTAGCGGTACAATTTCATATGGTGAACTTTCTGTTGAAGCTGGCGCACAATTGCACGGCACAATCAGCCCGACATCAGCGCTTGGTCAAGAAATGAAATCAAGCCCGAAAAAGCCAGCTGCAAAAAAGCTTAAAGCGGCGAACAACGTAGCTATGGAAGAAGACACACAGCTTCCTTTCGCAACTGACGCCGCAACCGCGTAAGACCGGTCCGACGAAATTAGAAAAGCCGATGAGAGAAATCTTGTCGGCTTTTTTTTATGGGTTAAAAATGGTGGCGTTTAGCGGAAGCCTAAGAATTCCATCTGCCATTTCATATCGGCTTCAGGCAGGGGATAATCCGTCCCGTCTTTCGGATAAATTAATTCCGTCTTTGGTAAATGGCATAATTCCTGTTCAAGGCGGAACGCAAAGCGCATAGAAAATTTGCAATGCCAGCTAAGCGATATAATCGACTTCGCGCTGCGCATATCGATAATCTTTTTAATCTCGTCTTCACTGACTTTGCTTTTATAAGCGAGCACGGCAATCACAAATTCTGTTTCGCGCATCGCAAGCGCATCGGCGACAAGTTCTTCATTCAGAAGTTTCTGTTTATCAAGGCGTTTGACATGGGCGAGTGGGGTTTCACCGTCTTGGGCTTGATGTTCGGTGGCAAAGGCGACGCGGCGCTTGGCAATTTCGGCAACTTCGCTGCGTGTATCTTCATCAAAATCTTCACGTGAGGCCAGTATGGCTTTGATATGTTCATCCACAAAGGATAGCATCGAGAGCACAACATCTCGCGGCAGAGATTTACGCAGCGCGGTGGGTTTTTGCCACTCAGGCGTGGTGCGGGCTTTGTCGACAATTTCCATGAGCAAATCTTTGCTAAGCTGCGCGCCTTCATTCTCAATCAATATACGGCCTGCAGGCACGTCATCGGTGCGGATAATAGCTGTAGATACATCGCTGCTGACATTACTGCGGCCCGCAATCGCTTGAACAGCCCAGCTCGCAGGATGTTTACTTAAAATGTCGAGTAAGTCTTCATCCGCAAGGGCGGCACAGAATTTCAAAATCGGCTCAGACACTTGGCGTTCGACATCGCGTGCCAATTGCCCCGCGACTTTGGGCGGGGTATAGGCGTGGTCTTTCAAGGCGCTGGTTAAGGCCAAACGGATTTTCAAGACTTCATCCAAGGCAAGTGTACCGAGTGCCTGAACGGCATAGGCATAAAGCTGGCTATGTTTGTCTTTGGATAATTCTGGCAGTAATTTAATTAACCGCTCGGCGAGCGCAAGGCGCACATCAACATCTTGGTCGGTGGCGAGGATGCTGCTTGCCTGTACAGGCAGTGATGCATTCTCCGCCAATGCACGGCGGATTTTTGGGTCAGGGTCATTTTCAGCTAGGTAATAAAGGATTTCTCGATGGGTCTCTGTATTCTTGGCAAGGCTCATGCGCTCTTTCTTGCTGCCATTGGTCGCCTGTTCACGTTCATCTTCATAACGTGCAGGATCACGCGGACTTTGCGCGTTGTTTTTGGGGTTCTTACCTGTGATTTTGTCGGTCAGCGCCGAGAAAATACCCATATTTAAAAGACCTTAGCTATAATGACTTAAATGATTCATCAAAATTATAGTCTAGCATGGCTTGGCAAATAAAGGGTTAAAACTTTATACGTTCTCTGGAGCAGTCATACTAAATTTTTCACTATGGGCGGCGCGATAATCTTGGCTGCGCATTTCCATCAGGCGGCTGATGGTGCGGTCAAATTCAAAGCTATGGTCATGGCCCGTGTAAAGCTTATCAACCGTCGTAGCGGCGCTGATAATCAGCATGATATTTTGTTCGTATAGTACGTCAATCAAGGTGATGAGGCGCTTGGTCTCATTACGGCGGTCATAGCCAAGCCGCGGAATATTTTCAAGGATGATGGTGTGAAAATGCGTGGCGAGCAGTAAATAATCCGCCGCGCCAAGGGGCTTTTCACAAAGGTCTTGAAAGGTAAAACGTGCGACGCCTTTGGCTGCCGCAGGCACATTTAAATTACGATTTTTATGGTTGAGCGTGACCGCCTGCGCCGCAGTGCAATCCGTCAATTGCGCAAAAATCTCGTCAAGGCGGGCTTTGCTGTCGCTGCCATTGGGGCTGTGATAAACATCATCATCACCAAGGCGGCCAAGGCGGTGATCTTTCGGGCTATCAAGATGGATGATATTCATATGCGCGCAAATGCAATCAATCGCGGGCAGGAATCTTTCTCGCTGTAGACCATTTTTATAAAGGTCTTGTGGCAGCCAGTTAGATGTACAAACCACGACAACATTTTTGGCAAATAACGCCTCAAGTAAGCGCCCTAAAATCATCGCATCGGCAATATCCACGACATGAAATTCATCGAAACAGAGCACGCGGCATTGGCTGCTTATCCAATCCGCAAGGGCAGGGATCATCGCATCGGCGTTTTTATGGCTGTCTTCTTTGCGCTTACGGTGCAAATAATCATGCGCATCACGCATGAAGCTGTGAAAATGAACACGTTTTTTGGCGATGGACGCGGGCAGGGCATCATGGAATAAATCCATCAGAAAGGTTTTACCGCGCCCAACATCACCATAAATATAAAGGCCTTTTACGGCAGCGTGCTTATTAAGTAACTTGGCAATTGTGCCTTGTGGCTTGGTCAATTCGGCATGAAGATTGTTTAACGCATCAACAATATGTGCCTGCGCAGGGTCGGCTTTAATTTCGCCGCTTTTAAGGGTGGTTTCATATAATGATAAAGGCGTGACATCAGCCATTAAAGATTACCGTATTTAACAATCAACATAAGACCGGCAATATAACCGGGCAGAAGAATAGCGCTTAAAGATAAAAACGCGATATTATTGATTATATCCTGCGGGACGTCTTCTTCAAGTTGTTCTTGTATGCGGCCTGATTTTAAATCCCCGAGCGCATTGCTAATTTCGAAATAAGCGCTGAGCGGTAATAGGATAAACAAAAATGGCGCGAAGCTTTGTCCCGTCGGCGCATGGTAAAGGCCAAAGACGCTGAAAGTAATAACCAAAGATGTAATCACATTTTCAACAAGCGAGAGAAAACGCTCAGGCTTGGCAATATCCTGATAAACAGAATAAAGCGATACAGCCCAAAAGATGGATAAATATAAGCCCCAGATGATCATATGCTTATGCCTTGTCTTTTTTCTGTATGATGCGGATCAAGATAATCGAACATTCATAAAGCAGCCAAACAGGCAGCGCCAAGCCAACTTGTGAAATAATATCAGGCGGCGTCAAAAACGCACCGACCACAAAAGCAAGCACGATGATATAGCGGCGTTTACGCGCCAATGAATCCGCGCTAATCACGCCCATATGCCCAAGCATAGTCAGCAAGACGGGGATTTGAAAGGCAATGCCAAACGCAAAAATTAGCACCATCACTAAGGAGAGATATTCGCTCACCCGCGCTTCAAGTTCGATCGGTAAGCCAATCGCGTTATCAAAACTTTGGAAGCTCAGGAAAAACGGCCAAGCCAGCGGCATAATCACGTAATAGACCATCGCAGCGCCCGCAACAAATAACAGCGGCGCGGCAATTAAATAAGGCAGAAAGACGCGTTTTTCAGATGCATATAAACCGGGCGCAATAAAGGCCCATATATGATAAGCAAAAAGCGGGAAGGTCACCGCCGCGCCCATGAATAACGCCACTTTTAAATAGGTGAAAAAGGCTTCACTTAAACCTGTGTAAATCAAACGGCCGCTGCCATTTTGATCCATCGCATTTTGCAGAGGTACAGTTAGAAAGCCGTATATTTCATCGACATAAAAATAGCTCACCGCACTCGCAAGGACAAAGCCGAGCATGACAATCAACAAGCGGCGGCGCAGTTCAACCAAGTGGTTGATGAAACGATCGTCTTCACTCTTTGCGGTCATCACTCTCGTCCTTAGGGATTACTTCAGGCGGCATGTAATCTTCGTCTTCTTCTTCTTCTTCGTCTGGGGATGATTGATAGGCGGTTTGCCCTTCACGTGGCAGCATGCTTAGGCTGTCTGTATCCTGCCCGCCGCGTTTTTCGGTATCCATGTCATGCATGAAGTCTTCAAATTGACGCGATAGGGCAAAGCGCATGTAATTTAGGCGGCGCATAATGCGGCCTAAGTTATACATGATCTCAGGAATCTGCTGTGGGCCGATGACAAGAATCAGCACAATCATAATCAGAATTAATTCGGGAAGGCCGAAATCAAGCATTATACGGGCTTATTCTTTGTCTTTTGATTCAGTGTTTTCCAGTGACTTTGGCGCGTCATCTTTTGAATCGCCTTCGTCTTTCATGCCTTTTTTGAAGCTTTTAATACCTTCAGCAAGGTCGCCCATAATGCGTGGCAATTTGCCTGCACCAAAAAGCACAAATATAATCAATACGATAATGGCGATTTGCCAAAAACTCGGGGCCATTTACTCATCCTCACGGTTGCTGTTATTGTCGAAAAGATCACCCATTGTGAGCGCGCTGTCAAGGGCTACGCTCTTATCTAACAAGCCAGATGCTTTTAATTCATCTAGGCCCGGTAAATCGCGGATGGATTCTAGGTTAAAATGTTCAAGGAAGCTTGGGGTGGTCACCCATGTTAACGGGCGGCCTGGGGCTTCACGGCGGCGGCCTGGTTTAACCCAGCCGGCCTCAATTAAAATATCCAATGTACCGCGCCCAGTGCTGACCCCACGAATAGTTTCAATCTCCGCGCGGGTGACAGGTTGATGATAGGCGATAATCGCCAATGTTTCCATGGCGGCGCGCGATAATTTACGCTGTTCTTGGCGCTGTAAAGTCAAATGCGTCGATAGGTCACTTGCTGTTTTAAATGACCAGCGGCCATCGATGCTGACCAATTCAACGCCGCGTTCTTTATATATATCTTTTAAGCCTGATATCGCCGCGCCAACATCGGCATCTTCAGGCATATAGGCATAAATTTCATCAATGCTAAGTGGCTCTGATGTCGCGAATAACAAGGCTTCGACAATACGCTGGTGCAGCTGCGCTTTATTTTCTGTATTACTCATTTTATGATTCTTCCCTTACTTTAGCGCGCATATAAATCGGGCGGAGCGGCGCATCCTGACGAATTTCACAATCGCCATATTTGGCCATTTCTAACCCTGCGGTAAACATCGATGCCAATGATGATCGACTGAAAAGTTGGTCTTTCTCTTTTTTGTCAACCAAGCTTTGCAATGTCAGCCACGCACTATGCTGCCCCTTACGCGGTAGATTTTTAAAGGCCTCTTTTAATCGGTCCATCGCTTCATCCATCGACATCAAATTGAAATCGAGTGGTTTATAATGCGATGTATTATGACGGCGGTTAATTGCGCCATAGCAATCTAATAGCTCAAAGAAGCTCACCTCATAAGTTGCTTCAGTTTTTGTGCGGAGGTCAAAGCCCATGCCGCGGTCAAAAACATCCCAGCCAAGCTGTGGGCGTGCGAAGAGTGTGTCGGCGGCATCCTGCATAGCTTCCAAACGGCGGAGTTGGAATTGCAGCGCCGCGGCCATTTCTTCACCGCTGAGCTCTTCTTCGTCATTTTCATCTTTAGGCAATAACAAACGAGATTTTAAATAAGCAAGCCATGCCGCCATCACCAAATATTCAGCGGCAAGGTCGAGTTTTAAATCTTTGGCTTGTTGGATGAAGCGGAGATATTGGCGCGCCAAATCCAAAACCGAAATATGGATCAAATCAACCTTCTGCTTGCGCGCAAGGTCAAGCAGCATGTCAATTGGCCCTTCATACCCTTCAAGGTCAAGGAGCAGTTGATCATCTGCAGCCGAAAACAAATCGTTTTCGCTTGGCTCTGTCGTTTGGTTATCGTTCATATATTTTATACAAAGCGCGTTAATTTTTGCGCAAGTTCAGCCCCAATATGCTGCTTAAGACGGGCGGCAATTGCCGTCATTTCGTCTAGTTCGCCTGCACAATACAATGCAAGGTCACAGCCCGCAGCAAGGCATTTTTCGGCGACATCATCAATCTCGCCATAGGCTGCTAAAGCCTTCATACTTAAATCATCACTGACTAATACGCCTTTATAGCCTATTCGCCCGCGGATGACATCCTTTATTGTTTTTTCAGACAGCGTTGCAGGCAAGCTATCCACAGCAGAAACAATGACATGCGCGACCATGCCCCATATCGGTTGTACTTCTCGGAAGGGACGGAAATCTGTGTCATCAAGGATATCAAGCGGCGTATCAATCACCGCTTCGGCATAATGCGTATCAGCGCGCGCGCGGCCATGACCAGGCAAATGTTTGCTTACGGGAATAACGCCTGCATCCTCAAAGGCACGGCATACAACTGCGCCGCTTTTGATGACGTCTTCAACATCATAGCTATAGGCACGGTCACCAATAATATCGGTTTCAACAGGATAGCGAATGTCGAGCACAGGGGCGCAATTGACATTAATGCCATGCTCCATCAGGCCAGAGGCGAGGGCATACATATCATTATAAAGACGCTCAAGATCCCCTTGATATTCGCCTGCCGCAGGGAATTTAGGCCAATGCGGCGCTTTCATACGTTGAACACGGCCGCCTTCTTGGTCGATTAAAATAGGGCAGTCGCGACCAAGGGTGGCTTTTAAATCATGGGTAAGGCGTTTGACTTGTTCAGGTGTATCAATATTGCGCCCAAACAATATAAAGCCTAATGGCTGTGAATCGATGAAGAATTGGCGCTCGGCGGGTGTGATGTCATGACCTTTGAGGGAGAAAATCGCCGGTATCATCGCGCCGCTCCCTTACACAATAAACATGCCGAAACAGAATAGCCCAACGCCAATACATGAAAGCGGCACACCGAAAACAGGCGGCATCGCATCTTTAACGAAATAGATATACATCAAGATATGTACAGGCAGCACGGCAACAATGAAGTTTTGTGCTTTGGCAAGTAGACCAGATTCCATCGGGAAAAGCATTAAAGACAGCAGTAAGGTTGCCGCCATCATGCCTGCGGTAACTTTATACCATAAATCCGCATGATGGGTGAGGAGCGAATTGCTCTTCATTAAGACCCAAAGCACTGCAGGGATGCTCACCCAGATTGCCCCATATAGCGCCAGTAGATAAATGCTTTTATCATGCAGTAAGGCATCAAAAAACGCGCTCATGCCGTTTGTTTTTAGCGCATAGGCAATGACAGTGCCTGTAAAGGTCAGGCTAACAACAGGAAGATAGCGATTCAGCAATATATCAAAGAAGTCTTTGGGTAGTAGCTGATCTTCAGATACGGGCGAGTGCAGTTGCCCGCGTTCAAATTCATCTTCCATGATTAGCCTATTATTTTTTATCTTTGAGCTGCGCAAGGATTGCAAATGGTGAATCTTCTGCTGCCGCTTTTTTAGGGCCAGCGCTATAAACGCGACCTTCATCATGGTGCTGCGGCTTCTTACCACCTTTTGAACCACCTTTCTTGAATGGTTTTTTGCCGTGTGGCTTGTCACCTTGGGCATCTTTATTCTTGAAAGGTTTCTTGTCTTTATTGAATGGGCGCGGTGCTTTCGCGTTCGCTTTGCCCTTTTTCAGGCGGAACAACGCCAATTCAGGCAGCTTCGCGGCTTCGGCTGCGGTCGCTTCGCTTGGCGCAGCTTCCTTTGCTGCTGCTTCAGGCGCGCCTTCGCTTGCGGATTCAGCTACAGCTGCTTCTGTTGTTTCAGCTGTCTCAACAGTTTCGCCTTCTGCAGCAGTCTCTGCTGCAGGTGCAGTTCCCGCGTCCTCAACTTTTTTGTGACCCATGGCCGTCAAAATTTCATAAAGGTCGTCAATTGTACAGCCAAGCCATTCGCACATTTTATGCTGTGCACGGAACTGGCGATTTTCAGCGCCTTCGTAAATAGCGTTAATGACACGGTCAAGCATATCAATACGGATCGCGCGTTTGCCGTAAACTGGATAAGAAATTGACTGATAGAATTTACGGTCAATCGCCGCAGGGGCAATTTCGATAGAAACCGCGCCGTCATATGGCACAGGCATTGGTAGGTCACGGTCATGGAACACGCCCCAAAGCAGCGCACGTAAACGCACTGCCGCAGGTTTGTTCAAGCTGTGAATAAACACAAGCAATGGACCAAGCATGATGCGGCGCTGACGAATTTGACGGCGGCCTTCGGCATCAAGGCCACTGATTAATTCTTCAACATCGGCGCGTGGCAAGAGGCCAAGCGATTCGTATACTTGATACGCAATACCGCGCGCTGGGCCAGTAATCTCGCTATCGTCATGCAGCTTCACAAGTGGCTCAAGCACTCTGCCAATATGGTCTTGAAGCCAGCGGGCAAGGCGACCAATCACTTTATCGCGCTGTTCTGCGGAAAGCAGGTCGCTATGTGGAATTGTAATTTTAGGCTGCAATATATGGTCGCCCTTAGCAATTTGCGCAATCGGCGCACCTGGGCGAGGGTCCGTTTCATTTGGCTGCCATGAAATATAGCCGTCATCAGCCAATGAAAACTGGCGATCCAATGACTTAGAAATATCATCAACGCGTGTATTCAATTCTGGCATCAAGGCCTGACGTGTTGCACTCATAACTGCTTTTAAATCCTTTTTGTTTAGTGATCTATCAGGTATAAACCGAAAACCCTGTAAATGTCCAACGCTATGACCTTCTATTAAGACTTTTCCATCTTTTTGTACAGAGGCATAAAGCTTTTTATCGCTTTCGAGCGACTGAATCAGCGTGGCAGAGCGTTTATCGACAAAACGTTCGCTTAGCGCGATATGCAAGGCATCGGATAATTTATCCTCTATGCCGCGGGTTTTGACCTGCCATGCATCCGCATTTTTAAACCAATCCCCTTGATGGGAAATATAGGTGTAAGTGCGAATGGCCTCTAAGCGCTGGGTGAGGGCATCAATCTCGCCCTTGGCATTATCAAGGCGATCCATCTGGTTATGCACCCAGCGTTCATCAATATGGCCATATTCAGCAAGGTCGATGAAGACGCGGCGCACAAGGTTGATATGTGCTTCGGGCATATTCTTGCGGAAATTCGGGATTTGGCAGACGCGCCAGAATAAACGAATGCGTTCTTCGCTATTGGCTAGGGCCTGAATATCACTATGTTGCATTAACGCGCGTAACGTCACATGGTCTGAACTCATCCGTCCATGGGCAAAGACATCGCTCTGCGGCGGGGCGGCTAGGCTTTGCTCAAGCGCTTTTAAACTGGAATAATCAAGCAGCGCATTCCGCCAGAATAACTTGTCGACTGGTGGGAGGACGTGATTTTCAATGGCGCTAACGGTATTCTCGTTAAGGCCATGGATGTTGCCAGTCACACCAAAACTGCCATTTTCAACATGGCGACCAGCGCGCCCTGCAATTTGTGCAAGTTCAGCATGGGACAGGCTGCGCTTATGCTTACCATCAAATTTATGGGTCGCGGCAAAGGCAATATGCGTAATATTCATGTTAAGCCCCATGCCAATCGCGTCGGTCGCGACCATATAATCAACATCACCGCGTTGATAAAGGGCGACTTGTTTATTACGTGTGCGTGGGCTGAGCGCGCCGAGGATCACGGCTGTGCCGCCGCGTTCCTGCCGTAAAATTTCCGCAATTTTATAGACATCTTCAATCGAGAAGGCGACAACGGCTGAACGCTTTGGTAGGCGGCTTAATTTGTGAAAGCCTGAATAGCGCAGTTCAGAAAAACGCTCCGCCCGATCAAATATCGCATCAGGGTAGAGCTTAGTTAATATAGGGCGCATCGTGTCTGCCCCCAATAACATGGTTTCGCGCGTGCCACGGGCATGCAGTAATCGATTCGTAAAAACATGCCCACGATCAGGATCTGCGCAGAGCTGAATTTCATCTATAGCAACAAATTCAAACGGGCGGTTAAGCGGCATGGATTCGACCGTACAGCAAAAATAACGCGCCTTAGGTGGAATGACGCGTTCTTCACCAGTGACAAGAGCTGTGGCCTCAACCCCTTTAATGGCGCAGATGCGTTCATAGTTTTCGCGCGCAAGCAGGCGTAGGGGAAAGCCGATAACCCCATCATGGTAAGACAACATCTTTTCAACGGCGCGATATGTTTTTCCGGTATTGGTTGGCCCCAATACACAAAAAAGACTCTCATTTAAATATTTCTGCGTCATAATATTGTTTGTCTGGCCTTAACAGGATTTTAAGGCTTTTGCTCAAAAATAATACACTGGTAGAATTCACTATAATTTGTTAGCCTTAAATTCATAGTTTTGTTTAGGATTTTTATATATTTAGGTGGGAAAACTTATGACTTTCAAAAAAATACGCCTGTTTGCCCTTGGGGTGTCTGCTTTTGCAATTGCAGGGCTTGCAGGATATAGCGCAGCCAATGCAGCGAAACCCGTTGATGTTGATGGCGCAATTTACCTGCAAAATAAAATTCAGGAAATGCTGGCGCGCCCAAATATGGGGATTACGGCCGCTGGTGAAGTTGATGTTGAGGCCGCAGGTACATATTACGCTGTGACTTTGCCGCATCTGCGTTTGGATATGCCAACGCCGCCATCGCAAACACAGCCGCAAGGCGGCAAAGTGGCGTTTGATTTTGGTATCTCGGCTTTGAATATGGTGCCAACAGATGTTGAAGGCCGCTATGTTTTTGCGCAGTCTTTGCCAACACCATGGCGCTACTACGTCAATGATCAAGAGGTCTTCCGCCTAGCGATTGGTAAGCAAAAAACTAATGGTATCGTTGATTTGCCAATGAATTTGGCGATGCGCCTTGATGCACAATACGACAATATCGTCATGACCGATGTCCGCACTGAAAAACCAATCTTGGTGATTGATAGTGTGACAGGTAAGGGCGGTTATGATGAAAAGACGGCCGGTATGTTTACAGGCCGTATTCCAGTCGAAATCAATGGCCTTAAACTTTATGGCGGCGGCTTAGAACCATTCTTGACCGTCAATAAAATTAAATTCTATGGCGGTTATACGGATTTATCGCGTGAAAACTCGATTAAATGTGTACAGCAAATGCAGGTAGTTGATAAGCAAGTGCAAAGCTATATTAAACAAGCACAGGTCATTGACCCGCCAGTTATAGCGGGCTACCTAGACAGCGTTTTGGCCTGTATGGGTATTATGGCTGATGGTATGGAAGGCGGCCTTGTGATCGAAGGCGTACAAGTTGGCCCAGCTCTTGCCGCAGCAGCGTGGATGCAAAATGTCAGCTTAAATAGCCTTTATATTCAAAGCTTCTTCAAAGATATCTTCAAAGAGAAAATGGGCGTATCCATGAAATTTGGTGCGCAGAAAGTTAATATGCAGCCACGCCCGCCGGGTTATAGCGCATATGCACCAGATTCGTTCCATGTCGATATTGGCCTTGATAATATTCCGCATGGTAAATTGCATGAAATTATCCGTGGTATTTTAGGCATGTATTCAAAAGACGCACAAAGCGTTGTAGGTAATCCAGCTATGCTAATGATGCAAGTCATGACCCGTTTGCCGCAAATCTTGAATGAAGCACAAAGTGGTATTGTCGCGAATGATGTCCGCATTTCAGGTAAAGATTGGCAGGCCGTGTTAAAAGGGCGCGTGCAATCAGATATTAATGCGATTTATGGCGCTTCTGGTAAGGGGACGTTAACATTCCAAAATATGGATGGTTTCCTTAATCAGGTGAAGGCTGAAGCGCAAGATCCAAATAACCCGAATGCGACCGCGATGCGTAATATTATTACGCCCCTTCAAATGTTCCATGGTTTGGGTAAATCTGATGATAAAGGCGGGCGCATCTTTGAATTTGAACTGACGCAGCAAGGCAACTTGATGCTGAATGGTCAAAATGTGCAGCAGTTGCTTAAGCCGCCTGCGGCTAATCAGCAGCCAGCCAAGCAGTAATTAATTTAAGAGAATATTCAACAGACTGTTGATACAAAGCGCGCCGCTATTTGTGGCGCGTATTTGTGTGTCCGCATCAAATGTTAGTAAATCTTCGCGGATCAGCATATCAATTTTATCGCGGTTGATTTGCTCATCCCATGTGACGCCCAGGCGCTGGGCAAGGCCGCTTAGGTTAATGCCTTCTTTGAGGCGGAGCCCCATCATGACTGCCTCGGTAAAGCTTTCTTCAGTATTGATGATTTCAAATGGATGCGCGCCATGCGGGTTGTTTGCACATAAAGCCAACCATTTTTCAGGCGCTAAATGGGTGCGGCTTGCGACTTTAACACCTTCATGGTTGGTGTAACGCCCATGCGCGCCAGGGCCAATCCCCAAATAATCAAAATAACGCCAGTAAACTAGATTATGGCGCGATTCTTCGCCCATCGCGGCATGGTTTGATGTCTCATAGCTGGGCAGGCCATAAGACGCCGTCAGGCTCTGTGTCAGCTCATACATATCGGCGGCGAGGAACTCATCGGGCAGGCGGAAATCGCCGCGTTTATGGCGTGTGTAAAAAGCTGTGCCTTGTTCGATGGTCAGCTGATAAAGCGATAAGTGTTTGGTGCCGTAATCCAGCGCCTGTTTCAATTCATCTTGCCATTTTGCAGGGGTTTGTTCAGGGCGGGCATAAATTAAATCAAAACTGAAACGCTCAAAAATTTGCTGTGCGGCGGTAATCGCGGCAATCGCATCATCAGCGCTATGTTGGCGACCAAGAAAGGCGAGGTCATCGGCATAAAGAGATTGCACACCGAGTGATACACGGTTCACGCCGCCATCCTTAAAGGCTTTGAATTTATCAACTTCAAAAGATGTAGGGTTGGCTTCTAACGTGATTTCACAGCCTTGCTCTAACCCAAATAAGCTTTCGGCATGATCGATAATCGATTTTACCAAATGCGGTGGCATAAGCGATGGCGTGCCCCCACCAAAGAAAATTGAATGCAGCGGGCGGTGCGTTGTCGCTTCGGCATAAAAATCGAGCTCTTTTTTATAAGCCGTGGCGAAAGACTCAACATCAACCGAATCCGATACATGTGAATTAAAATCGCAATAAGGGCATTTGGACAGGCAATATGGCCAATGCACATAAAGGGCGAGGGGCGTGTTATTTATATCGGGAAGCATCGCGCGAAAATCTGATCAAGGGCTTTTTTGCGGTGTGAAAGGCTTTGTTTTTCTGCAAAATCCATTTCGCCGAAAGTTTGCGTATGGCCCTCAGGCACAAACATCGGGTCGTAACCAAAACCATCAACGCCGCGTATTGGCCATGTTAACGTGCCGCGGCATTCCCCGCGCATAACTTCACAATGCCCATCAGGCCATGCCAAAGCAATAACGCAGACAAACGCCGCGCCAAAATTATCAGGCGTTTGACCTGAGCGAATTTCATCATAGACGCGCTGCATCGCCATTTTAAAGTCTTTGCCTTCGCCTGCCCAGCGAGCGGAATATATCCCCGGTGCACCGTCAAGCGCATCAACGGCAAGGCCGCTATCATCGGCTAAGGCAATTTTACCTGTGGCAACTGCCGCGGCGCGCGCTTTTAATATGGCGTTATCTTCAAAGGTCAGGCCCGTTTCTTTAGGCTCATCTAAGTTGAGATCTCCTGCATTAAAGACATGTACCGCACGCCCATCTAAACGTGCACGAATTTCTTTGACCTTGCCTTCGTTATGTGTTGCTAGGACAAGTTCATCTGCATCAAATAGGCGTGGGGTGTTGTCTGTCATTTACTGTGCCTTCACTGTGTCTTCTTGCGCGGCTTTTAATTCAGCGCAGCCTTTTTGTGCAAGGCGGAACATCGCGATGAATTCTTCTTCTGAAAATGGCGCTTCTTCGGCTGTTCCTTGAATTTCAACAATTTTGCCATTGCCAGTCAAAACGAAATTCGCATCGGTTTCCGCATTTGAATCTTCATCATAATCAAGGTCAAGCACAGCTTCACCTTTATAAATGCCGCATGAAATTGCCGCGACGCTGTCGATTAATGGGTTCTCGGTCAAAACCCCAATCATCATTAAGTGATTAATTGCTCGGGCAAGGGCAACATAACCGCCCGTGATAGAGGCTGTGCGTGTGCCGCCATCAGCCTGAATAACGTCACAGTCGATTTTAATTTGGCGCTCACCAAGTTTGTTCATATCAACAACCGCACGCAAAGCGCGGCCAATAAGACGTTGGATTTCTTGTGTGCGGCCAGATTGCTTGCCGCGCGCAGCTTCACGATCCATACGCTGCGCTGTTGAGCGTGGCAGCATACCATATTCAGCTGTGACCCAACCTTTGTTGCTGTTGCGCATCCAACCTGGGACTTTTTCATCAACTGTGGCGGTGCAAATCACATGTGTGTTGCCGCATTTTACAAGGCATGAGCCTTCAGCCAAAGGTAAAAAGTCTGGGATGATTTCAATATCGCGCAACTGGTCAAAGGTGCGGCTAGATGGACGCATAACGGTCATAAGCTTTATTTTTCCTTGTTATTCATGTTAAAATCAACTTGTCTGTGTATGGTAAAGCCTTATATTGTATGCGTTTGAAGAATGCAAGTTTTCGCTGGGATCAAAGCCGAATAAATCATGTCGATGATAGAATTAAATGAACGCTCGGAATATATTTTCAGCTATATCGTTGAAAATTACTTGCGCTTGGGTATGCCGATTGGCTCAAAACAGGTGTTGAGCGACCTTGGGCTTGATGTGTCATCCGCCACAATTCGTAATGTGATGGCCTCGCTTGAAACGCAGGGGCTGATTATCTCACCGCATACATCAGCAGGACGTATCCCGACATCGCGCGGCCTTAAATTCTATATTGATGGCCTCATGGAAATTGGTGACATCGACCAAAACGATAAAGCACGCATTGACCTGATGTGTGCAGAAGCGGGCCACACCACGCATGATATGCTTGACCGTGCAGGGCAAATGCTTTCAGGGCTGTCGCAGCATTTAGGCTTAGTTTTAGCGCCGAAGCTTGATAAGCCTGTGCGCCAAATTCAATTTGTGAAATTCGCGCCGGCGCAGGCCTTGGTCGTGATTGTCTCCGCCGATGGTTTAATCGAGAATCGTTTGATTGAGATGGAGCGTGATTTCAATGAAAGTGAATTACAGCGCCTTTCAAATTTTATCAATGAATTATGTGCAGGGCGGACAATTGGTGATATTTCAAAAACCTTAAGTGCAGCGATCAATGAAAATCGTATTCATCTTGACCAAATCACGCGCGATCTGGTCACTAAGGGTTTGGCGGTCGCGACGACGAACCATGCCAATGAACCACATTTGATTATTAAAGGGCAATCTAGATTGCTCGAAGATGTGCAGGCGTTAGAGGATTTAGAGCGCGCCCGCGATTTATTCGCCTTGATCGAAGACCAACAACGCATGATGCATTTGGTGCAATCCACCAATGAAGGTGAGGGCGTTAAGGTCTATCTCGGCGCGGAAAATGATATATTTAATCATGCGGGTTGGTCGATGATGATTGCGCCTTACAAAAATGCCGATAATAATATTATTGGTGCGTTGGGGGTAATTGGTCCAACACGGTTGAATTATGGGCGAATTATACCGATACTAGACTATACTTCGCGTGTTCTAACGAAATTAATAGGGTAACCAAGGTAAACACAGTCATGACAAAGTCATATATGCATATAGCTAAGCGCGTTGCTCTTTGCGCGGCACTTCTTTCATTCACATTCGCGCCAGCCGCTCATGCGGATTCGGATATGATGTCCCAAGATGGTGAAACTTTTATCAAACAGCGTTTAAGCGCGAAGGCCTTGCCATTCGGTGTGAAATTATCAATGTCACATTCCTATAAGCAGCCGGGTATGGCGTCTTTGAATTTCAAAGCATCAAATGTTGAAAGCAGCTGTGCAAGCATTGATGATTATGATGTGAAACTAAGTGATAACATTGGTGTGCTTGAAGTTGAGTTTTCTGCTTGGGCTGTGCAGACTTATAAAATGCTCAACGAACAAGGCCATGATGTGTGTGGTCGTCATAGCTACGCAGAATATCGTTTGCCGCTTGACTTGAAAGCGATGGTGGAAGGCGGCGTCAAACAAGTGCGCATCTGGAACCAAACCATGTCAGATGCTTTTAACTTGAGCGAAGAAAACGGCGTTTATAAATTAGTCCCTGTCAGCAAAGGTAAATATTTCACTGTTGATAACATCGACAAGGTTTTGTCATATGAGCCAATGCCAGCAGGTGCATTTCGAATCTTCCCTGATTATGAGCCATATAACCTTGACTTGATGCTGCGTAAGCTTCGTGAATTAGTGCGCGAAGAAGGTTATACGCTGCATGATTACAAGGTTCGATATGACGATAAAAAACGTCCATATTATGTTGTGCTAGATAATGCCGATATGCATGTCGCAGAACGTCTACAAAAAGTGCCTTATTATGAGTTCAAATCGATTGATATTGACGAACAAGGCCGTATTGTACCGTTGCGTTTGAATATTGGTCGTCTATAATAGGCCTAATAACTAAAGTATAGAATGGTGCTTTTAAAATGAATGAACATAGCAACGAACATAAGCTAGAGCTTGAAGAAGATAGCACAGAGAAGGAAGAACAGACTATGGATGCAGATAATGCCGCCCATGTTGCTGAAGACGCCCAAGGCGACGCTTCACCATTTACAGGTGAAGATGAACAGCCAATGTTCACAGAAGACACATTCGCTGATGCAGGTGCTGCGGCACGTATAGCAGAGCTTGAACAAGCGGTTGCACAAGAAAAAGAACGTGCGTTGCGCGCCTTGGCTGAAGCTGAAAACACACGCCGCCGTGCACTAAAAGACCGTGAAGATGCAGGTAAATTTGCGATTTCACGTTTTGCGCGTGATTTGCTTGATGTGCTTGATAACTTCTCTCGTGCGATGGATGCTGTCCCACAAGATTTGAAAGAAGTTGATGAGCGTATCAATGCTGTTTTGACAGGCGTTGAATCTGTTCAGGGCGATATGCTGAAGATTTTCTCTTCACATGGTATTCAGAAGATCGAACCAATGGATGAAAAATTCGACCCGAATTTCCACGAAGTTATGTTCGAAGCGCCAGGTACAGGCAAATTAGAAGGCACGGTCATTCAAGTGATTGAGCCAGGCTATGTCATTAGTGGGCGTTTGCTGCGTCCTGCACGCGTGGGTGTTGCCAAAGGTGACCCAGGTGCGGCGCCAAACCACACAGTGAACGAAGAAGTTTAAAAATAAACGCCGCAAAATCAGCGGCGTTTTTTTGTGACCTGTTTTTATTTGTTTCTTATTTTGGATAAACCAATTGCCCATCAACACGTAGATATGTGTTTTCTTTGCTTAGCTTATAAAGCGGTAGGGCAGTGTTTAGGTCATTTGCTGTTGCTTGCCAGCCGCTATAAGTCGGACGATAGTTATATATCTCTGCTCCTGACCAGATATGGCTTTTTAGTTGACGAGATGGGCAATTACCAAATTTCTCCGCACAGTCTTTCATGTCCATTGGTTCAATAGGATCTTTAAAAATTTCAGAAAGGCGGAGCGCATTTTCTTGTGAATCATAACATGCAATGGCTTCAAAGCCTTTTGCGACACAATCTTGATGTGATGTGAAGGTGATGGTGTCTTGACTGTTTAGGGCGTCGACAACATCAAGGCCTTCTTCACGTTGTTCAGCAATAGGGGCGGCAATGATACCGATCATGATCGCAAAGCCAAGTGTGGTGGCTCCAATTATTTTAAGCTTACGTGTAAGTGGGCTGCCTTTATCAAACCAGCGGTCTAGAGCTGTTTGCTCGCGTTCATCATATTCATTATCGTTTATTGGGCTTTTGCCTTGTGTCATGATCTCTGTCCTTGTTTAGCCAAAGGGCTAATTTATAATTGTAATGCGCTAATCTACCCGAGATTTGTAAACAAGTCAACGAATATGTAAAACAAAAAATCTTTATGATTATACGCATAATTTTTGGGCTTAGCCCTTGTACTTATTCAGAATTGGCGTATCTTGATGGCAGGTTTAATTTTGTCTTATTTAGGGAGATTCTAAAATGGCACGTAATAAAATTGCACTCATCGGTGCGGGCCAAATCGGTGGTACTTTGGCACTGCTTGCAGGTATGAAAGAGCTTGGCGATGTTGCCTTGGTTGATATCGCGGAAGGCGTACCACAAGGTAAAGCGCTTGACCTTGCTGAATTATCACCAGTTGAAGGTTTTGATTGTGCATATCAAGGTTCAAACGATTATGCAGTAATCGAAGGTGCGGATGTGGTTATCGTCACAGCAGGTTTGCCACGTAAGCCAGGTATGTCACGTGACGATTTGATCGGTATTAACACAAGCATCATCGAGGCCGTCGGCGAAAACATCAAAAAATATGCGCCAAACGCATTCGTGATCGTGATCACTAACCCACTCGACGTTATGGTTGACGTTATGCAGCGTGTTACAGGCTTTGCTGACAACAAAGTTGTTGGTATGGCAGGTGTGCTTGATAGCGCACGTTTTAGCTATTTCTTGGCTGAAGAATTCGGCGTGTCTGTTGAAGATATCACAGCATTCGTTCTTGGTGGCCACGGCGATACAATGGTGCCATTGGTGCGTTACTCAACAGTGGCGGGCATTCCATTGCCTGACCTTGTGAAAATGGGCTGGACAACACAAGCTAAAATCGACGCGATTGTTGACCGCACACGTAACGGCGGCGGCGAGATTGTTGCGCTTTTGAAAACAGGTTCTGCATTCTATGCGCCAGCATCATCAGCGATTGCAATGGCAGAAAGCTACCTACGCGATAAAAAGCGCGTTCTTCCATGTGCAGCACGTCTAAAAGGTGAATATGGCGTTGATGGCCTATACATCGGCGTACCTGTGATCATCGGTAAAGACGGCGTTGAAAAAATCGTTGAAATCCAGTTGAACGATGATGAACAAAAGATGTTTGATGATTCAGTCGCGGCTGTAAAAGACCTTCTCGGCAGCATCAACAAAGCGGCTTAATCAAGCTTTTATACGAATGAATAAAGCGCCGATTTATCTCGGCGCTTTTTTTTATGATCCAAAGCTAATTTGATCCGTATAAAGGATACGAAAGCAATTTGCAGTGATGTTTACGTGACCATGTAAATTGTGAGTAGACCTCCTTTAAAACGAAGGTTTTGAAGGAAGTGAAACCCACACTACCCTTAGGCTATTCTATATAGCCCTCACACACGCAAGTGGAGCTTCCCCAACTCCACTTGCGGACTTTTTGGGGCTCATTTTATTTTGTCTTGAGACATCGTTATGCGTTGCTTACCTAGCGCGGCTAGGCTGCGCGCCGTATGCCTAGTCGTAAGCTAACTTCAAGCAGGATGAGGCTTTACGGTTAAGCAGCGGCTTTTTGTTCCATCAATTTTAGGACATCTTGAATTTGCACAAGAGCCCAATCGATTTCCTCTTTCGTGATGGTTAACGGCGGGGCAAGACGCACAACGGTTTCATGTGTTTCTTTGCAGAGCAGGCCACGTGTTTTAAGTTCTTCACACACATCGCGTGCAGATGCGCGTGCAGGGTCAATATCAATACCAATCCACAGCCCAGCGCCACGTAAGTCTTGAATAAGCGGGCTGTTCATCGCACGGATTTTATCCATTGTGTAGGCGCCAAGTTCTGCGCTACGCTCTGCGAGCTTATCTTCAATAAGGATATCAAGCGCCTCAATACCAATCGCCGCCGCAATTGGGTTGCCGCCGAAGGTTGAGCCATGTGAACCTGGGTTAAACACATCCATCACATCAGCGCGGGCAAGGAAGGCCGATACAGGATAAATCCCACCTCCAAGCGCTTTTCCAAGGATAAGGCCATCTGGCTTATCAATCTCATGTTGGAAGGCAAAGTTTTTGCCTGTGCGGCCAATGCCAGATTGAATCTCATCACAGATCAACAAGACATTATGTTTCTTACAAATCGCCTGAACAGACTTCAACCAACCTTTCGGTGGAATGATGATGCCCGCTTCACCTTGCATAGGTTCGGTAATATAGGCGCAAACATTCGGGTTTGATGCGGCTTTTTCAAAGGCATCTAAATCACCAAATGGCACAATTTCAAAGCCGCCATCAAATGGGCCGAAATTTTCTTTATATTCGTCTTCGGATGAGAAACCGACAACCGTGGTTGTGCGGCCGTGGAAGTTACCTGAAGACACCAAAATTTTCGCTTGGTCTTGTGGGATGTTCTTTTTTGTGTAACCCCAACGGCGCGCCGCTTTAATCGCGGTTTCAACAGCTTCCGCGCCTGTATTCATCGGCAGCATCTTATCCATACCAGTAATTTTGCAAAGCTTTTCCGCAAATAGGCCGAGTTTATCGGTATAGAAAGCGCGGCTAGGCACATCCAATGTGTTTAATTGGTCAATCAAGGCCTGTTTCAAACGTGGGTTAACATGGCCTGCACTCACTGCACTATAGGCGCTGAGGAAGTCGAGATATTTATTTCCTTCAACATCCCATAACCAAACGCCCTCGGCCTTGTTTAATACAACAGGAAGAGGGTGGTAGTTATAAGCCAAATATTGTTCTTCGCGTGAAATATAATCTTGCGTTTTCATGAGTGACGCTCCCTTTTATTCATTATGATCTGGAGCTAGCCTAGCATTGCGGTCAAGGGCTGTCTATTCTTGTCCCCAACTCGCTAACCGCTTTTATATTAATCGGCGAGCGGTTCATACCAATCGCGGATCATGCCGGCTTTGAAACGGTCATCATGATTAAAAGGGCGTTTTAATTTGCCGTGGAAATATTCGCGCACTAAATGCTGCCAGTGGCTTTCGATGTCATGGCCATGAGTATTGCAGAAATATTCAAACCAGACGCGGCCAATACGGACGTGATTGACTTCCTCTTCTAAAATGATTTTCAGGATAGCAACCGTATCGTCATCCCCCTGCGCGGTGAAGTTGTCGATCATCTGTGGTGTGACATCTAACCCGCGGGCTTCTAACACCATAGGCACAACGGCAAGGCGCGCGGCAAGGTCGTGATGCGTTTTTTCTGCGGCTTCCCACAGTCCGTCATGGGCGGGAAAATCACCATAGCTGACGTCGAATGTTTTTAGATAATCATTCAGCAGCAGGAAATGCTTGGCTTCATCTGCGGCGACGCTAAACCAATCCATAAAGAAATCGAGCGGTAGGCTAAATTCATCTGAATTGGCGCTATAGAGTGGGGCGAAGCGGGCAATCATATCCCATGCAAGGTCTATGGCGTTTAATTCAATATGCGCGATCGCGTGCAGTAAAGTGATTTTGGTTTTGGTTGACCCTGCATTGCGGCGGCGGGTCATTTTACCAGGGGCGAGTAATTCGGGCTTAGCAGGACGGGCAGGGCGCAGGTCAGGCTGTTCACTGCCGATCATAACGCGTTCAGGCGCCGCCAAAATCTCGGCGCTAAATTGGCGTGTTAAGCGCGCCTTTTCTTCGGCATTATCTGTGCGTAGAACTTTGCAGGCGCAATATGTCAGGTCAATTTTATCCATGCCGCCTATATAGCGTTATGGGGCGTTGGGTGCAACCGTCTTTTGCTGCGCAGGTGGATCAATATCATCAATCATCGCATTGGCGACAGGGAACCAATGGGTTAATTCACGTGTGTCGCTAAGGCCGTTTTCGATGGCGTAGTCAACACAGTCAATCATGCGCTGTGGGTGCATTTCACCATTGCGGTATCCCATGAAGCTACAAAACATATCAAACATGACTTTATTCTTGTCATTTAGTTCTTCATCAATCGCGTCGATCACATCAAAGCTGTAATCAGTAAGCGCTGTATCCGTACCAAGGCCATATTGCTGCGATTTTTGGATGAAGATCGCCTCACCATAATGGAGCAGCCATTCATGGCGCAGGGCGTTTTGCATGTCTTCAATGCTTAAACCTTCGGCGTCAAAGTCATTCATATAAATCATACGGGCGGTATGAATAAGCGATGGACAAAACGCCGCTTTGATTTGTTCGATGTCTAAATCACCATCAAGGCATAAATGTGTGATACAAAAACCAAGGGCTTTGGCTTCTTGTAATTGACCGTTTAGGCTTTCGATATCAAGGCTATTGGCTTTTGGCTCCTCAAGCGGAGCAAAGCTTTCGCGCACAGCATCTTTTAAACGATCAAATAATCCCATCTGTCTTTTCCTTTTTTTATTAGAAAAAACACATTAAATAGGCGTGATAATTATGTCAATATTTTTGTGCTTATTCTGGCTTGAACCAAAACTCAATCACTTCGGTGGCATCGTCACAGCGCGCACTATGGACGGCTTCTAACGGGACATTAAACCATTCACCAACATTGTAAGTTTTCTCAACACCGTCAACAGTCAAATGCATTGCGCCGCGGGTAATGATGCCCCAGTTAAATGTATCATGTGTGTGTGGTTCAATATCGGTGCCTGCAGGGTAAGTCGCAAAAAGGATTTTGCAATTTTCGCCCTTCATTTGGAAGGCATCAAAACGACATTGAAACGCCGGTAAATTTTGGAAAACTTCAGGGAATTGAATATTCGGCATGCTCGCCATAGATATACTCCTATTTTTTTATTTTTAGTTTCTGGAATATATTTTATATGCATGCAAAAGCCATGACCAGTTCAGCAACAAACTTTGCTGAAACTCATCAACACCTTACTTGTGTTTAGAAACGGTAATTGAGGTTTAATGTCGCGCCGACACCTGAATGTTGACCATTCATGTCATGTAGGACGTCTTGCTGAACATCTGCGCGCTCGTAACGGATATTGCCGCAAATTTTTAAGCCTTCAATCATATCGTCACAAGACTGTACACCTATATGGTTATATGACGCTTTACCAAAGACATCATCTTTATGCAGGCCGTGCCCAACATAAAGGGCAGTATCTTCGTTAAAGCGATAACTTAAACGGTGATATTCAGACTTACGCGCATGATCAAGGTCTTTGACGCTAAGGAAGTTTTGCATCGTTTCATCGACGTAATAATTCATATAGTTAAAGCGGGCGGATATGTCCCAATCCATAGTGCTGTAAAGGCTTTGGCGCTCCTGACGCTCATTTGAAAATGAGCTTTCCGTGGCTTTGTGTTTCTGTCCGCCAATACGCCATTCGAAATTTTCTTTTTTATAGCCAACTTCACCACGCAATTTCATGCCCGGTAAATGGCGTGCATAAGCAAAATAGCTGAGCACTGAATTAACGTCATTAAAGGCGCTATGATTAACGGGTGAAAGCGTATCATAGCGATGCATTGTACGGCCGTAGCGTTCTTCATCAAAATGACCAAGCTGATCCATGTAATAATAGAGCGAATCTTCAATATCAGATTGAATCGCGCTTATATCCATCTGTGTTTCTGCGCTGATAGCTTGGTAAAGTTCTAATTCACGCATGATGCGATCATATTTGTCGCTTGTGGCGATATATTCAGCGGTTCTCGTAAGGCGTCGATTAATGGCGCGATCCACGCTTTTCTCAATGGATGGGCCAAGGAGTGGAATAACCGAGAATACAGTATTCGAGAAATGCGTGCCTTGTACATTTACATGGCTGTAATCAACATATCGATTGGCGGGTTTTTGGCGCTGTGTGGCTTGTGCAGATACCGACCAGAACCAGCGCGCTGAATGGCCTTGATAGCCTGCTTGTAACTGACTTGCATAATCAGCTTGATTGAAAATGCTGGGCTCTGGGGCATCGGCTAATGCTACGCCACTGATCATAGATGTTGTAAGTAAGATCGCTTTTAAATTATGTTTCATGATATCGGCCCTGCATAAATTTTTTTTATTTTTAATAAGGGCTAAACATTTAACATAATAATTTAATGATTACAATGACTAAAGTTGTTGCGCTGCATAATTTGGTGATGCTGATAAACCTATAGGTTGCCCCATACGTGAATATGAAACTTGAAAGTGTGTATCAAAAGGCGTATGATTATATGATCAAGGGTAGTATTTAAATCAGTGTGAACACCATATTTATGGCGAGGGGAAAATATGAAGTTATTGTCACCACGGCAGGACAATGCCGTTCTTAATGCGATTCATAAATCACAAGCAGTTATCGAATTTACACCAGACGGTGTCATTGAAAATGCCAATAATCTATTCTTGAATACGATGGGCTATAATAAAGACGAAATTATCGGGCAGCATCATTCCTTATTCGTGGATAATGAATATAAATACTCGCCGGATTATAAACGCTTTTGGCAAGAGCTGAAAAATGGAACTTTCTCAACGGGGGTCTATAAACGCTTTGCCAAAGGTGGCCGAGAAATTTGGCTCAGTGCAAGTTATAACCCAGTGACCGATAAAAACGGTAACATCACGAAAGTGGTGAAGCTTGCCTCTGACATTACAGCGGATAGATTAACCAGTGCCTATAATAGTGGGCAGTTAAGCGCCATTCATCGCTCGCTAGCTGTGATTGAATTTGATCCGCAGGGCAATATTCTCAATGCCAATGATAATTTCTTAAATACCATGGGCTATGAGCTTGAGGATATCATGGGGCAGCATCACCAGATGTTTGTTGATAAGCAATATGCACAAAGCCATGAATATGTGGAGTTCTGGAATGGCCTGCGCGCAGGGAATTATACATCAGATGTCTTTAAACGCTATGGCCGTGAAGGCAAAGAAGTATGGATTCAGGCCTGTTATAACCCAATATATGATATGAATGGTAAGCTTTACCGCGTGGTGAAATATGCAACCGATGTGACCAAAGACAAATTGCGCTCCGCTTATTTTAAAGGGCAGATTGAGGCAATAGGGCGCTCGCAAGCTGTTATTGAGTTTAATCTCGACGGTACAGTAGTCAATGCGAATGAAAACTTCCTTGATGCGCTCGGCCATGACCTGAACGATATCGTTGGACAGCATCATGGCATATTTGTCGAAAAAGAACATACGTCAACGCCCGAATATAAAGCCTTCTGGGAAGATTTGCGTGCGGGTAAATATTCAGTTGGTGAATATAAACGTATCGCGAAATGCGGTAAGGAAATTTATATCCAAGCGAGTTATAACCCGATTTTTGATATGAATGGCAAGCCATATAAAGTCGTTAAATATGCAAGTGATATTACACAGCAAGTTCAGCTGCGCAAAGAAGCTGCCGACAGAAGTAATGAGACTAGTGCGAATATTCAAACCGTCGCAGGCGCAGCGGAAGAAATGCTCGCGTCCGTCAAAGAAATCGCGATGAATATGCAGCGCTCGCAAACCGCAATTGGTGATATTGTACAGCAAAATGACGAAGCCAATCATTATGTCGGTGAATTGCAGAATAACACCAAATCGATGGAAGACATCGTCGCGCTTATTCGTGATATTTCTGAACAAGTGAATTTGCTGGCACTGAACGCAACGATTGAGGCTGCGCGCGCGGGGGAGGCTGGTAAAGGCTTCGCTGTTGTAGCGGGAGAGGTTAAATCCCTCGCCAACCAAACGGCGGCAGCAACCGACCGTATCACAACGGAAATCACCAATATCCAAAATATAGTCGGTAAGGTTGTGCAAAGTTCACAAGCGATTAGTGCGGGGACGGCCGCCGTTGGCGAATCCGTTGAAACCATTGCCGCCGCGATTGAGGAGCAAGAAGCGGTTACCGGTGAAATTTCGCAAAAAATGCAGGTGATTGCCCAAGGCGTCCAAAGCCTTGATGAAATCATTCAGATGGTCGGTTCATCTAAATAAAAATTTTTTTCTTTCACAAATGCCCTAAATACATGCCTTTGTGTGTATTTGGGGTCTTTGTATATGATCATTTGATTATATTTATATACCAAGTGATCCAAAAACCATGCTATTATGTATAAATATTGTATTTTTATATTTTAAGTTTTTTTATTATTTATATTTTTCGAGGTGGTTTTAATGGATATGTTCAATATCGAATATAAACAGGCATTTGATGCTTTAAGTAAATCTCTAGCCATGATTACTTTTGATACAGATGGCTTTATCAAAGACGCAAATGAAAATTTCCTAAAAACCATGGGCTATGAGAAGAGCGAGATTGTCGGGCAGCATCATTCTATGTTTGTCACACCAACTTATGCGGCGTCTAAGGAATATGCCCAATTTTGGGAAGATTTACGCAAAGGCGTATTTTCAACAGGCGTTTATAAGCGTCGGGACAAACAGAAAAACGAAGTATGGCTGCGTGCGTCTTACAGCCCTGTGCTTGATAGCCATGGCAAGGTTTATAAAGTCATCAAGCTAGCCACGGACATTACCAAAGATCGATTGAAGGCTGCTTATTCTGAAGGGCAGATTGAAGCCATTCAGCGCTCTCAAGCTGTGATCGAGTTTGATACACATGGGCAGATTATCACCGCGAATGAAAATTTTTTGAAAACCATGGGCTATAGCCTTGATGAAATTAAAGGGCAGAATCACCAGATGTTTGTCACTGAAGAATATGCCAAAAGTCAGGAATATGCCGATTTTTGGATAAAACTGCGTGAAGGTAAATTTGTAGCGGATGTATTCCCACGCATCGGTAAAGGCGGGAAGAAGGTTTGGATCCGTGCTAGTTATAACCCGATTTTTGACCAAGATGGAAAACTCTACCGCGTTGTGAAATACGCAACGGATATTACGGCAGACCGTATGCGCTCGGCCGATTTTGAAGGCCAAATTAACGCGATCGGTAAGTCTCAGGCCGTGATTGAGTTTGATTTAAATGGCAATATTTTGAAGGCCAATGAAAACTTCCTCAAAACTATGGGGTATAGCGCCGATGAGGTGATGGGCCATAAACATAGCATGTTTGTTGAAGAAGATTATAAGAATTCACCAGAATATAAGGCTTTTTGGGATGGTCTGCGCGCAGGTAAATTCTCCGTCGGTGAATTTAAACGCATCGGCAAAGGCGGTAAATCTGTTTATATTCAGGCGAGTTATAACCCGATTTTTGATTTGGATGGCAACCCCTTTAAAGTGGTGAAATATGCGACCGATATAACAGCCCAAGTGAACCGCCGCCGCGATGCCGCAGATAAAAGCCGTGAAACGACAGATAATATCCAAACAGTCGCAGGCGGGGCAGAGCAAATGCTTGCATCGGTAAAAGAAATTGCCGAAAGCATGGGGCGTTCACAGCATGTGCTAACCGATATTGTCGGTAAGAACCGACAAGTTGATAACTTCGTACAGCAGCTGCAGGAAAATACCAAAGCGATGGAGGGGATTGCATCGCTGATCTTAGATATTTCTGAACAGGTCAACTTACTGGCGCTTAATGCGACGATTGAGGCCGCCCGCGCCGGTGATGCGGGTAAAGGCTTTGCTGTTGTGGCAGGTGAGGTCAAGTCACTAGCGAACCAAACGGCACAAGCAACAGATAAAATCTCAAGCGAGATTTTGACCATGCAAGGTGTGGTCGATCAAGTTGTGGATTCAACGCGCGGCGTTGATGCTGGGACATCATCATTTAGTGAGTTCCTTGAAACCATAGCGGCGGCGATTGATGAGCAAGAGGCCGTCACCAATGAGATTTCACAAAAAATGCAAATGATTGCAGGTGGTGTGCAGTCGCTAAACGCGATTATCCAACAGGACTAATCGCGTTTTAGTGATCATCACCCATTTTAAGGGCATTGATAAATGCGCTTTGTGGAATTTGGACATTGCCATATTCGCGCATTTTCTTCTTACCCTTTTTCTGCTTTTCAAGAAGCTTACGTTTACGGCTAACGTCACCGCCATAACATTTCGCCGTGACGTCTTTACGTAGCGCGCTTAAATGTTCAGCTGCAATAACCTTGCCGCCAATCGCCGCTTGAATGGCAATTTTGAACATCTGGCGTGGGATAAGTTCTTTCAGGCGCTTACAAAGGGCGCGGCCGCGTGTTTCTGTCACGCTGCGGTGAACAATCATCGCCAAGGCATCAACAGGCTCTTGGTTCACGCGGATTTCCATTTTAACCAGATCATTCTCGCCATAGCCGTCAAGTTCATAGTCAAATGACGCATAACCACGCGAGATTGATTTCAAGCGGTCATAAAAGTCGAAAACAACTTCGTTGAGCGGCAAGCGATAAGTTAGCATCGCACGGCCACCCGCATAGGTGAGGTCAATTTGTTCACCGCGGCGTTCCTGACAAAGCTGTAACAAGTTGCCCAGAAATTCATCTGGCGTCAAAATGGTCGCCTTAATCCATGGCTCTTCAATATGGTCAATCTTAACGACATCCGGCATGTCTGCAGGATTGTAAAGTTCTTCCATTGTGCCGTCTGTCTTATAAATGTGGTAAACCACGCTCGGCGCTGTTGGGATCAGGTCTAGGTCAAATTCACGCTCTAAACGCTCTTGGATAATCTCCATATGTAGAAGACCCAAGAAACCACAGCGGAAACCAAGGCCAAGGGCTTGTGATGATTCCATCTCGTAATGCAAAGACGCATCATTTAGCGCAAGTTTACCGAGCGAGTCACGCAGCTTATCAAATTCAGAGCTATCAACAGGGAAGAGAGAACAGAAAACCATAGGCACCGATGGTTTAAAGCCTGCAAGGGCTTTTGCGCATGGGCGTTTAAAGTCCGTAATTGTGTCACCAACTTGTGTTTCAGAGATCTCTTTAATACCCGCGGTAATAAAGCCCATTTCACCAGGACCGAGAATATCAGTAATCACGTGTTTAGGGGTGAAGATACCCACGCGGTCGATGATACGTTCTGCGCCTGTATTCATGAATTTGACTTTTTGGCCTTTTGTTAAATGGCCGTGCATAACACGGACCAGAATAACAACGCCTAAATAAGCATCATACCAACTATCAACAAGCAGGGCTTGTGTTGGCGCATCGGCATCACCTTCGCGGGGTGGTGGCAATTGTTTTACAATCGCTTCAAGCAAGTTATCAATACCGATACCACTTTTACCTGAACATTCGACGGCTTCGCTACAATCTAGGCCGATGACATCTTCAACTTCGCGTTTAACGCTTTCAGGGTCAGCTGCAGGTAAGTCAATTTTGTTAATCGCTGTTACAATCTCGTGATCATTATCAAGGGCTTGGTAGACGTTAGCAAGTGTTTGGGCTTCCACGCCCTGCGTTGAATCGACCACAAGGACTGAACCTTCACACGCGGCAAGAGAGCGTGACACTTCATAGGCAAAGTCCACATGCCCTGGTGTGTCCATCAAGTTTAATTGATAATCTATACCGTCTTTCGCGGTATAGCGTAGGCGAACGGTCTGCGCTTTAATCGTAATGCCACGTTCGCGCTCAATATCCATGTTGTCGAGCATTTGCTCTTCAAGTTCACGTTCTTCGACCCCGCCGCATGTTTGAATCAAGCGGTCAGCCAATGTGGATTTACCATGGTCAATATGGGCAATAATCGCGAAATTGCGGATATGCTCTAACTTATGCGTTTCTTTACTCATTTACGGGCGCTTAAACTTTGCTGCTACTGGTTGTTATGTGGCCCTCAACATATAGATAAAAATGCAGAAAAGCAAGAATTGGAATAGCGGGTTGTGATTATTTTTGCCCTTGACATAAGATAGCATTTTTCGTAATCAATCTATTCGCAATAAAATTAGGAGGGCGCAATGGCAAAGCAAACATTAGCCGATAAACTGGCAAAAAAGATTATCACAGAAGACTGCAAAAAAGCTAAGGCTGAAGAAAAAGCCATAAAAGCGCAGAAAAAAGCGCAAGAGAAAGCGGCTGCTTATGCTGAAAAGATGGCGCCTGTAGTTGAAAAAAGACTTTCTAAAATATTTAATGATGTCAGTGATCAGCAAATTGTTGATGCATTAAATGATGGCGGTGAATTAACGCTGATTTTACGTCGCCGCTTGCCATATTTTGATGAGGCTTTGGCAAAAGCTACAGATGGGTATAAAAATCTGAGTGAACGCCTCAATCAAGTCGGCGCAAAAATCACAGATATAGATTTTGAGGATTTGCCGCTCAGTTGGGATACATATATTAGCGAAACTTTCATTCGTGGTGAAATTACACTTGATTTGGAATGGAATAGTGCAGATTTTAAAGCACAGGCTAAACAAGCCGCACGTAATTTAAAAATGTAAGTGAAAGGGCGCTATCCCATGCCGCATATTATTGTTGAATATTCACCATCCCTTGATGATCAAATGCCAACCTTGCTTGAAAACATGCACGAAGCTTTAGCAGCGGCGGGTGTTGATAAAGTCCGCATTAAAACACGCGGTATTGCCGTTAATCATAACGTTGTGGGTACAGTCGGCAGCAAAGGCTTAATGATGCATGCAACATTATTGTTGTTAGAAGGCCGCGATGTCGCGACTAAAAAATCATATGCTACGCCGCTCCATAACTTGATGAAACGCACCGCACCCGAAGGTTGCGCCGTAACGCTTGAAGTGCGCGACATGGTGAATGACACATATTACATGTAAAAGCTAAAATAATAGGGAGAGGGAAGAATGAAATTATTTTCACGCAATGATAAAGCGCAAAAGTCTAAAGAGACGGTCTTTGACCCATCAAAAGACGCTCTACAATTGCGCGCAGCATTTGAAGATGCGCTGCTGGATGTTAATGCAGAATTAGAAGCCTGCCTTGCAGAGGTTGAGTTTAACGCCGAGCGTATTTCAAGAGTGCTGAAAAATGGCCGATTTGAAATTGCCACAAAGAAATCTTTTGCAACAGATGAAATTGTCAATGCGTTGCCTGCTGCAGCTGCGTTTAAAGAAAAAATGGCCAAATGCGGCGTTGAAATTTTATGTTTACAATATGATTATATGGGGTCAAATACTTGGGGCTATACTGTCAAAGCGAAGCTTTCCTCAGGTCTAATTGACCAAGTGGCGACCAAGATGATCGCCGCGCCAACTGATGCAGAGCAAGACCAAGAAATAGGTTTACTTGCTGCGCCTAAAAAGCTTGATCCCGCTATTTTTTGACATCAGATAATAGCCCGCACTAAGCATCGCCATAGCCAAAACAATCGCGGGGCCTGATGGCCAGTCAAAGGCGCTTGAGGCCCATAACCCCAATCCGTATGACAGCAATGATATTAGTAATGCGTCGCGTGTTTTATGCTGCGCATTTTGCGCGACCGCAAGCGCGGGAAATATCAAACTCGCGAAGACTAAATACACCCCCATGATGTTGACGGCAAAGGGAATGGCAATCGCAAATAGCGGATAAAATAAGGTGGTGCGGAAAAAGGGTAAAAACTGCCATGTTAAAAAAAGTGTGATGAAGACAGGGGCGCATAGCCATACATCATGCCATGTCGTCCAAAGAATTTGTCCTGCAAGAATGTTTTTTATATCTTCTGCGCCATGCGGTGCATTCGCCGTTAGCATGATCGATAAACTCGCCGCAAGCACAAAGGTGCAGCCAATTAACGCTTCTTGAAAATGCTGCGCTTTTTCTAATGCTTTAAAAAGAAAGGCGCAGATAAGCGCCGCACATAAACCCGCGCCAATTACGCCGTATTGCCCAATAAAACTATATGGGTCAATAAAGGTTAGAAGCTTAAAACTCATCATCCCTAATGCTGCACATTGGGCGACGGCAAGGTCGAGGAATATGATCCCGCGTTTTAAAACTTCTTGCCCCAAAACCACATGCGTTAGGGATATCAAAACCCCTGCACAAAATGCAGGGGCAAGGATACTAATCATCTCACTATTCATTTTTATGTACTTTCTGCGCCGTGAGCGTCCCGAGTGTCACGTCAAATAAACGCGTAAGATTTGTCGCTTCTGTATTGCCGCCAACCGTAAAAGGTAAATCTAGAATAGGAATGTTGAGGCGCGTTGAAAGCCATTCCGCCGCTTTACGGTTTTCATAGGGCGTAACAATAATCGCACGAACATTCTGACCTTTTAATGTCGTGAGGAGTTTTTCTAAATGGGCGGCGCTTGGTGGAATGCCAGGTTTTGGTTCTAAGCTTGCGGCAGCATCCATATTTAACCATTGTAGTAAATAAGCCCAAGCATTGTGATAAACCACAAATTTTTGACCATTGAGCATCGCGCCTTGTTTTTGCCAAGTAACGATATTTTTGTCCCATGCATCACTAAAGCGCGCAAAATTCGCCTGATAATCTGCGCGGTGGTCAGGGTCAATCAGGGCAAGGCGCGTGCTTAATACTTCGGCAATCGTCAGTATATTATGTGGGTTCAGGTGAATATGTGGGTTGCCCTCAGGATGGACATGCCCCATAGAGCGGTCAGCATGTTCCATCATGCCAATTTTCTCAACATAATCCGCCGCCATCAACCAACCTTCGGTTTCAGGCTGAACATTTGGTCCGCCAGCTTTTTTGACGAGAATGGGTAGCCAACCGATTTCGAGGGATGCGCCCGTGCAAAAGACCAAATCCGCCTGACGCATCGCGGCAAGCAAGCTTGGTTTAGCGCGTATATGGTGAACATCTTGCTGCGCGGTTGTGGCGGCTTTAACTTTGACATGCGCGCCGCCAATATCTTCCGCTAGCGCTGCCCATTCAGGCGTGCAGGCAAAGATATTGACTGTGGCATGCGCCGAAGAAGGGGATGCAATAAGCACCCCCAAAACGGCAATGACCTTATAAAGTTTTTTTAAACGATATGTCATCATGCCGCCCTCCATTAATAGGCATGTGCACCATGGGCGCCAAGGCTCATGATATATTGCAGGATGATTTGATTGTCTTCATGACCATTCGCTAGTTCTTCGCGGTTATATTGCAAACGCGCGCGTGAAAACTCGCTATTCGTCCAATCAAGCATCGCAGCCGCCGCCCATGGATCATGGCCGCCATCATCCAGAGCAGAACCATTCAAGCCAGTTGGCGTATCACCATTATAAAGTTCACTATAGCGTGCGCCAAAACGCCATTGCGGCGCAAATTTATAAACGCCCTGTGCATACCAGCCACTTTGATGACCATCATAATTGATTGCGCCTGTACCAGCGTCGCTATCTTCATATGTGCCATCTTCATCGCGATAGAAATATTCACCTTGCAGCGATAATTCTTGATCCGCATTATTGCCTGTTGGCGCATAAACCATACGCAGATCAGCAATGTAAAGGTCGCTATCACCTGTGAAGTTGACCGTGTCTTCATTGCCATCGCGGCTGACTTTGTCACTTTGCAGGGTCGATAAGCCAAAGCGCCAGCTTGCATTGTCGCCAATATCACCACCGACACGACCATACGCACTCCATGTGCCAAAGTCGTTACCATCAGCGCCGCCCGCAGGATAATCTTCACCGCGATAAACACCCGCACCAATTTCAGCATAGATTTCGGTTGGAAGGATCAATGATAACTGACCGCCATCGTCATTATAGTTGTTGTTGAGGAATACGCGGTTGGTGAGAGGGCGATCCGCAAAGTCATCAGCATGGCTGTGATGGCTGTTGAGGTAACCAAGCTCTGCAAAGAAGCGACCCGCCTTACCATGTAAGCCATAAGGTAAAGATAAGGTTTCAACATAGGCTTCCTCAATTTCGACTTCTGTTTCACCATGATGTTCATGAAGGCCAATAGTCGTGCTGCCGCGGAATAGGTTATCAATATTGGCGGAGAAGTTAAGCTCCGTTTCATCAATGCCAAAGCCTTCATCGCCTCGTTCACCTTCTTCACCTAGGGCAAAGCCAGCAATGTCGCCTTCTTTCTCGCTAAAGTTTTGGTATTTGCCTTGTAAGATGACACCAATTTCAGGGTTGAAGCTATTGTCATTAATGCGGCGTTTAGATGTTGCAGGAATGCTTTGCGCGGCATTAGTGCCTGCGGCTGGTGCAATCGCGGCAATTTGCGATGTTTGCTTTTGTTCAAGCGTTGCAATTTTATTTTCTAACGCTTGGATTTTGCTTTGATATGCATTCTGCATCGCGGCGACTTCAGCACGCAGCGCGTCTATATCGCTTTGATTAGAAGCAAGTGCAGGAGATGTATTAAGGGCGACAACGCTTAGGGTTGCCAATAGTAATTGACGTGACATTTTCATGTCCTTTCTTATCTAAAAATTATAATTGTTTTCGTGGTTTAGTTAAGAAATGTCGGGGGTGCACGGGCGTGATAAGCCTGCGCTTTAGTCGCGGATTGAACAACATAATCGCCAAAACTATAACGGTTCTGCGCGACCAGATGATCATGCTGAATAGTGCTTTGTGTTAAATCACTATGGGCAAAAACTTTGATGATTTGACAGGTCGCACAATGATCAGGCTTTTGTGGCGCTTTGTCGTGATGGTCGTTATCGTGATGATAATCCGCTACTGCGACATGATCAATATGTGCCGTAAAATGCACAGCGCTGTGCTGCGCCATGGCCAGTTGAGCCATCGCTAAAACAATAAGAACATAAAGGCTTAATGTTTTGAAAAAATTACGCATGCTGCGACACCTAGCATAGCGCGTCATATTTTGACAAGGGAAAATTTAGGCTTAGCTGCGTGGATGCGCCATTTTATAAACTTCAAATAACTTGGCATTATCAACATCGGTATAACGCTGTGTTGTACTAAGCGAGCTGTGGCCAAGCAGTTCTTGCACTTGACGTAGATTTGCGCCGTGCTCCAATAAATGCGTGGCAAAACTATGGCGGAGGGCATGCGGCGTTGCGCTGTCAGGCAGGCCAAAACTTGCGCGCAACTTGCGCAAATTACGCTGCGCTACGCCTTGATGCAATCGCCCGCCACGCGTGCCAACAAAAATTGGGCGGTCTGGCATTGGGGCAAAAGGTGCGGCCTTTATGCAGGCGTTAATTTCATCATGGACACGTTTAAGAATCGGGACTTTGCGTTCCTTTTTCCCTTTACCGCGAATGGTGAGGAAGTCGATGTCTGAGCCCTGCGGCCAGTCTTGAATATCAAGGGAAAGCGCTTCTTGAATACGAAGGCCTGTGCCATAAAGTAATGTGAATAAGGCCTTATCGCGGCAATCTTCCCAATCGGTGGCGTTATAGCTATCAAGTAATTCAAAGATGCGCTCTGCACTTACGGGGCGGGGCAGTTTATGCGGCTTTTTCGGGGCACGTAAGGTTTTGATATAAGGGTTATGCGCAATGCCTTGCTTATCAAGCCAGTCTAAAAAACGGCGCACAGCGGAAAGGGCGCGTGAGCGGCTGGTCGCGCTAAGCTCATCATCAATCGTTAGGCTCGCCATCCATGCACGGAAGGCTGTGATGTCACTATCTGCTAAAATGCTGATGGATAAAGGCGCGCTGTTATATTTCGCCAAAAAACGCACGAAACGCCCAATGTCATTTTGATAAGCACGAATGGTATGGGCGGAAACATGGCGTTCATAACGCAGCACATCAAACCAATCGCCGATGGATTTATAAAGATCGGCGGTCGTGACGGCGAGTAATGGATCAGTTTCCTGTTTCTTTTTCGTCATATAAAACTTGGTTTAGTTTGGGACAGTCAGCCATAAACGGATGCAGCGTTCAATCACACGTGCAAGGAATGAGATTTGTTCAATGCCTTGGCCATCTTCAAAGGTCAGCGCATTGCGTGAACCAAAGCAGAGTAAGGCTGGTGGCATATCCATAGATATATCAATGCGGATTAAAGCTTGCGAGCGGACTAAATTCGCGCCGCTGCCATAAATGGCTTCAAGCCCTGTGATATCGGCCTGAAGGCGGGCGGGGCGGTCTTCCATCCATTTATCAATTGTGCCCTTTGGCACCATTTTTAAACCGGGAATATTGGTGTGCGGTATGACATGGTCATCTGTTTCCACCAACAAGGTCGTGATATCGACATCCAGCATGGCGGTTAAGTCCATAGTGATGCTGGTGATTAATTCATCAAAGCTTTGCGCTTCTAAGACATGGAGCACCGCCATATGAATGCGGGTTTGGTTGTTCATATTGCTGCGCGCGTTTTCAACAATCTCACGCGTCGTTTCTAGCACCATTTCCTTATCGGCCTTTACGCGGTCAAGCAGGTAAGACTGAAAATCGGCGATGCCTTTTTCTTTTTTCAACCTAGGCGGGAGAAGGAGGTCAGCGGCTTCTGGGCAGGATTCCAAAAAGTTTGGATTATCTTTCAGCCAGCCAAGAATATCTTGTTTGTTTATAATAGGTGCGGCGTTCATAAGGATGTTTCATATATTTGAATTGCAGTACAACAGTATTATTTTGCCTGTAAACGCCGCTTTAGGCAATGCTTTTCAAATATAAAAAAACAGACCGCATCAGATGGGCCTGTTTTTATCGTAATTACAAAATGATAAACTAATTAAAGCTTTGGTTGATTGTCATCATTTTTCGGTGTGTGGCGCATATCGCTTAAGCGTTGCTCAAGCGCTGATATCTCATCTTCGCTTAACGCACGACCATCTAAGTGTTGAACTTTAAATGTTTGTGTTGGAATACTCATAGTATAGGCAGGATAACGACCAACTGGGTAAATAAACTGCTGTGTTAAAGTGTAATCTTCATTCAACTTTTTACGCTCTTCATCTGACAGATAAAACACACTGCGTTTGTGTTCTTCGTTGTTCAGGAATGAGCAGACTTTCTGCCATGCGTTTTTGAGGGTTTCTTTAAAGTTGCTCATGTCATTTACTCCGGCTTAGAAGAGGGATTGTTATCGGGATTAGCTTGCGCTCTATATTTGTCCAAAATCGCTTGGACTTTCTCGACGCCAGCGCGTTTTAAATGTTGGTCATCATTGGTTTTGACAATCTGGCAGTCATAGAAGACATGTACTGGACAATAGGGGTGAATTACGGCTGGTCGTTTAACGGTATCGACTTTGTAGCCTTTAACCATCAAATGATATTGCTCATCTTTACTTAATTCCCACTCTTTAGGGAAAAGATTGTAAGGATCTAAGTTCTCAGCAACCCAGTTAAACAGCTGTTTAATGCCTTTCATATCGACCTCTCAGCAATAAATATGGTTGATGGCCGATGTTATAAGGGGTTTTACGTATTATTGCAAGAAAAATTTGCTTTAGCTGGTTTTGCTGTGTTTTCGGGCACGGTATTCTCCGCCGATTTGGCGGCAATATCATCAATAACCGCTTGGCGAACGCCATCGAAATCTGTGCGCAATCGATCGTGAATCTCAAGGATCTGCTTAACCGCTTCATTCTGTGGTTCATCCTGAATTTGACGATAAAGATCGGATTGATAGGCGTGCTTTCTTGTTACGTTTGTTCTTGCGATAGCGTCTTTTATTCGATTTGGTATAACGGGACTATGGAGTATATTCTCCCAAAGAAATTGATCTCTGTTACGATAGCCTAAGTAATCACCAATTCTTTTGCGCAATAGTTGATCACCTTCTTCGGTGTCGAGATGGCGTGGGCCCAAGGCATTAGAATGTGCGAATTCAAATAAATCTTGTTCTTTACCGGGCTGTGCGTAATGGCGGCATACCAACCCATCTTTTAGTCCCTCAACGGGGTAAGTAATATCAGTTGAAATGAGTTTTTCTTGCTCGACTAATTTGTCAAGAATCTGTGCTTGTAAATGTTCCGCAAGGCATAACGGGTTATTGACGTTAACTCTGTCTTTAAACAGTAGCAGCGCGCCAACTGGCTTTTTACCCGCCGCAAGCAACAAAGCTTCCATGCCAGAATGAGGGCCTATAACAGGTAACTGGGCAACGATTTTGTTAAAGATCTGTCTGTAGTTCATTATCTACCCCAAAAAATATGCGCGATGCTATAACTATACATAAGTTTCGCATCGCGCACAAAAATGAGATAGGAAACGCTAATATATCAAGCTATTAGCGCTTATTAATTTTACAAGATAGATTGGCCTGTTTTCTTCCAATCATCAACAAATGCAGCAAGACCCTTATCGGTCAGTGGGTGTTTATAGAGCTGCTTGATCACGGATGGTGGACAAGTTACAACGTCTGCACCCATTTTAGCTGATTCAATAATATGGGTTGGGTTACGGACAGAGGCCACCAAGACTTCTGTGTCAAATTCAGGGTACATGCTGTAAATCTGGCAGATATCGGCAATAAGCTCTAACCCGTTTTGGCAGATGTCATCAAGGCGACCAACAAATGGTGAAATAAATGTTGCGCCTGCTTTTGCTGCCAAAATCGCCTGACCAGCTGAGAAACATAATGTAACATTGACCATTGTGCCGTTATCGCTCATGGCTTTACACACTTTAAGGCCGTCTTCAGTCAGCGGCACTTTAACAGCAACGTTATCCGCAATCGCTGCAAGCTTTTCAGCTTCTTTAATCATTGTTGCGTAATCTGTCGCGGCAACTTCGGCGCTAACTGGGCCATCAACAACGCCGCAAATTTCGGCAATCAGTTCAAGGAAGTTACGGCCTGACTTGGCAATCAAAGATGGGTTTGTGGTTACACCATCCAAAAGCCCTGTCGCAGCAAGGTCTTTAATGTCGTCAATTTCGCCTGTATCTACAAAAAACTTCATAATTTAGATTACCTTTTATAAGAATTTAATAAGGCCCACAGATTAGCCACATCTTGCGTATATTGCAAGATTGAAAATCCTTGCGCCGCGGGCGGGGGGCGCATAAAGTAAGGTTATGGCTGATTTATTTGCTGATCCTCTTTCCCAACCACAGAAACTGGCACAAGTGCTGGTGCCAATGCCTATTGATAAGGCCTATAGTTATAGCGTGCCGCCGGATATGACGGTGCAGCTTGGCGATTATGTTGCCGTGCCGCTTGGTAGCCGTATGTTAATTGGTGTGGTCTGGAACTTGGATCAAGACTATGACGGCAACCCCGATAAGTTAAAAGAAATCGCCGAAAAATATGACTTGCCGCCAATGGGGCAGGCACAGCGCGACTTTGTCAGCTTTATGGCGAAATATACGCTGAACGCCTTGGGCGCAGTGTTGAAATTATGTCTGTCGGCACCATCTGCTTTTACGCCACCGAAAGAAGTTTTACTTTATAAAATTGCACCGATGCTTGATGCACAGGCGCTTCAAAAATTACCGCCAAAACGCCGTAAAGTGATTGATGTGCTGCAAGATGGCCAAGCCCGCCGCGCAAGTGAAATTGCGGGTGATGCGGAATGTTCACCATCCGTAATTAAATCAATGGCGGAGAGTGGTTATCTACAAACGGTACTTAAGCCCGAAAGCCCGCCATGTGTATATCCTGATATTGATAAGCCCGGCGCAACATTGGTTGAAAGTCAGCGCATCGCGGCGGATGAGTTGACGGCGGCCGTTAAGGCGGGCGCGTTTGACTGTTATTTGCTTGATGGTGTAACAGGCGCGGGTAAAACCGAAGTGTATTTCGAAGCCGTCTGTGAAGCTATCCGCGAAGATAAACAAGTCGTATTAATGCTGCCCGAAATTGCGCTTTCGAATGCCTTTCTTGATCGCTTCACGGCACGCTTTGGTACGCGTCCTGCGCTTTGGCATTCGGCGCTTACATCGGCGCAGCGCCGTAAAACATGGCGCGGCGTGGCAGAAGGGCAAACCAAAGTCGTCGTTGGGGCGCGCTCAGCCTTATTCCTTCCTTATAAGAATCTCGGCATGATTATTGTCGATGAGGAACATGACCCCGCCTATAAACAGGAAGAGGGCGTGTTATATCATGCGCGTGATATGGCGATTTTACGCGCGCAGAAGGAATCTTGCCCAATTGTCTTGGTTTCGGCAACCCCGGCGGTGGAGACTATATATAATGCATGGCAGGGGCGCTATCATCACCTCACGCTTGAATCGCGCTTCGGTAGCGCGGGTATGCCTGATGTCCGTATTTTAAATTTGAAGGAAGATAAGCCTGACCGGCAATCCTTTATCGCACCAACATTGGTTGAGGCTATTCGTGATACCGTTGCGCGCGGTGAACAGGTGCTGTTATTCCTTAACCGCCGTGGCTATGCACCGCTGACATTATGCCGCAGCTGTGGTCATCGTATGCAATGCCCGCGCTGTACGGCGTGGTTGGTTGAGCATCGCCGCAATAATAAATTGAATTGTCACCATTGTGGCTATTATTGTTCCATCCCTAAAAACTGCCCATCCTGTAATGACTTGGATAGTTTCGCAGCTTGTGGCCCAGGGGTGGAGCGTGTGTCTGAAGAATTAAAAATGCTCTTCCCTGAATTTAGGCAAATTACTTTATCGAGTGATGATAGTGATGACCCTGAAGCGCTGCGTAAGCATCTGCAGGCCATTAAAGATGGCGAATATGACGTGATTATCGGCACGCAAATTATTGCCAAAGGTCACCACTTCCCAAAACTGACAACGGTCGGCGTCGTCGATGCCGATTTGGGTTTATCGGGCGGGGATTTGCGCGCAACAGAACGCTGTTACCAATTGCTGCATCAGGTTGCTGGCCGTGCGGGGCGTGAAGATGTGAAGGGCACGGTTTATCTGCAAAGCTTTGCGCCGCAATCCAAAGTGTTGCAAGCGCTTGCCAGTGGTGACCGTGATGCCTTTTTGGATGCAGAATGTTTTGAACGTGAACAGGCGCATATGCCGCCATTCTCGCGTTTGGTTGGCATTATTGTCGCAGGGCGCGATGAAGGGGAAACAGAAAAACTCGCTTATCAATTGGGCCGTAATGCGCCGCGCGCCGAAGGGGTCAATATCTATGGCCCTGCGCCAGCGCCATTGGCACGTTTGCGCGGTAAATATCGTTATCGTTTATTGGTGCAAGCGAATAAGAATTTGAATATTCAGAAGGCCATTACATCATGGCTTGGGTCAACGAAAATTCCATCGACGATAAGCGTGCGGGCCGACATCGACCCGCAGAGCTTCTTTTAATGATTAGAAATTAGCACGAAGCGCTAAGTCTTGTGTCGTGGCTTTAAGCGCATAATCATGTGCCATGCCCTCGTTGAACACAACAATAACGCCTTGCTTATTTGTTTTGTTCAATATGCTGACTTCGTCAGAAAACTTCTTTGACAATTTTGTCTGTGTTTCAAGGAAGCCTTGTGCTTGGCTTTTTGTTGAGCCATTCGCATCCATAACCATTTCAAGCTGTGCGTTGATTTCGTCTTTTAAGTTCTCAAAATCGTAAAATGCGCCACAAGGGTCAAGTTGACGCGCCGAAGTAACCGTGCTGTTTTCAAGCTGTGTTACAACATGTGGGGTGGTCGGGACGAAACGACCTTTGGCAAGAGCGTTAAACAAGTCAACAGCAGGTGAAATGTAATTGGTCGCGCGGACAGTGATGTAACTAATCTTTTGTCTTTTTAATTCTTCTGCGTAATCAAGTTCGGCCTTATATGCCGCAACCATGCTTTTCGCCATAGAGGCATTTATGCCAGTAAGATAGGGTGATGTTTTTGCAATAGCGTCTTTATGGTTTGAGATCACATGATCGATATTAAAAAACCAATGTGTTGGACGATGCGTGTTGTGTAAATGCATGGACTGAACCCTCTATTTTTCTGACCGTTTTGCTTTGCAGCAAGGTTATACGAATCTCTTATGAAAACTTCAAGGGAAATATGACGCGAAATAGCGGTTTTTTTAATGATGGCTCATATTCATCGCATCAATATGATAGCGGAGTGCAACATCAGGATTGTTAAACTGTCCAGTCGGGACAATCACCATGTCAATTTTATGGTGTTTCATTTTCTCTACCGCCTGATGGAAATTGGTTTTCAGCGCAATGTCGTGACTGATAATTTCGGCGATTTGTGGTTCGTTTAAACTGTCACGCAAATTTTGCTTACGCTGTATTGCTAAATGAGAATCGTTCAAAATTTGTTCGACACAATATTGTGCGGCAATCGGTAGTAGGGATGGCTTAAAAGCCATATAAGGCGGTAAGTTTAATGCATCGATGTCTTTGCGATTTACATGTTCATAGACATGGGCATTAATACAATGCAGCGGTGATTTCTTATTCTGTGCATCTTTTGCGGTAATTGAAATATAGCGTAAATCTTCGGCAATATAGCTGTTGATCAGCTGTTGGAGGGCACCGTAAAACGCCGCGCTATTGGCTTTGCACATTGTTGTTGCTTGCGTATGTGCCATATCGCAATAACTTGCCAATTGTCTGAGGTCATAAAAATAACGCTCTGCTTTATATTCTACCTGTTCGCCCACGCTCTGCCCCTTCATATTCGTATATTGCGCTAAATATACTAATTTTTCGTGAAAGAAACCAAAAATTTCGGGGTTATAACGATAAAAAAGACTTTTTCATTTTAGTTGAATGCGATAGCCTGTGCAGATATGAATTTTGGACGGGTAGGGGCATGCAAAAAGATTTAATTTTCATCTTAAAATTCTTCGCCGTTTTTGCGGTGTTTATTTATGGTTTCGTTTCTGCGCAAGCCAAGATTTTCCCGTATAATCTTCTCGCGCCGACCATTGGCGCTTACGGCAGTCTTTATAATGCCTATTTCAATATTGAAGACATGAATAATGACTGGCGCTGGTATGCAGATGACGGCCAGCCACAGGGCTTGGCGCTTCTGGATGATGATCTGGTGCAAAAAGATTATATTGCTTATACCTCGACTGCAGACACGACCGTGCATTTGCTTTCTTATAAAGGCGATGAGCTTTATAAATGGACATTAGATGTCGAAGCCCTTTGGCCTGATCAGGCGCATTTAAACACGATGCGCAAAGTCCCGTTTGATTATTTCACCTTGCGTGATTTGCATGTGTTTCCTGATGGGCGCGTGGTTGTGATCGCAAGTCTATATGGTTCGACCCCTTGGGGCGCTGGGCTTGTAATGATGGATAAAGATTCAAATGTCCTTTGGGCGAAGGATGGCAATTATTATAACGACCTGCATGTTGATCATGCGGGCAATATCTATGCGCTGCGTCATGACATTAATACGACCCCTGATACGGGGCGCTTTGACGAAGATGTTGCATTTGCCGCGCCTTATTTACAAGACAATGTAATCAAGCTGGATCAGCAGGGCAATATCCTCGCGGAATATCCTGTGATCGATATGCTGCGTCAATCGCCGTATAAAAATATCATGATGTATGTACATGATGATGGTAAGGGCGATTATACCCATACCAATTCAATTGAGGTCATTGAGGCGGATATGTCTGTCCCGTCATTTTTGAAAACAGGCGATATCTTGGTGAATATTCGTAATATTGATGTGCTCGCCGCGATTGACCCTGTCCAAAATAAAGTGAGCTGGGCGGCGCGTATTCCAACGCAAATGCCGCATGACATTGATGTGCTGCCAAATGGTCATTTTTTACTATATGATAACCAAGGGCATTTAGGCGCAGCTGAGGGCTATTCACGACTTATTGAGCTCGACCCAGAAACATTAGAGGTCGTTTGGTCTTATGCAGGCACATCGGATGATCCGGTTGAAAGTGAATTTTGGGGCTTTCAGCAGCGTTTAGCGAATGGTAATACAATGTCAACTGTGCCGAATAAGGGGCGTTTGTTTGAAGTTACGCCAGAAGGTCAACTGGTCATGGAATATTTTCTGCCGCAACGTCACGATATAAAAGGCGTTTCCCATCATCCTGTCTTGACGAGTGCTGTGAAAATACCGGAAAATAGCCTTGAGTTTATTCAGCCAGAAGGGGCGCCATAATATGATGAAACAATGTCTTGCCGCTATATTCGCTTTTATATTGATGACTGGAACAGCGCAGGCTTATGTCGGGCCGGGTTTGGTTGTGGTCGGCAATTTGCTTGGCCCATTTGTTTTGCTTGTGCCGTTTCTTTTGTTATTGGCGGTTTTATTTCTGCGTTGGTGGATTAAAAAGCTCAAACGTCGTATGTCAGGCACATCCGTGTTGAATCAAGAAGATGCCGATATTGCAAAAAACGAGTCCGACGAAAACAGCTGAAAATAGTACGTTTTTGCGCAAAACCCTCTTGAACATTATAAAAAGCTATGCTAACTGTGTGCGCAATTAAAGTCATCAGAGGATTCTATAAGTTTTCTTTGGTACTTGTGATCACATAGGTAGTATTAGCAAAGGATTGAAGCATTGCCTCAAATTGGTTCTTCTTATTCTTTAGTGGCGCAGCGTTATGCTAAAGCGCTGATGGAAGCGGCGCAAGACGCCAAAGCACTAGATTCTGTAGAAAGCGATGCCAATGAATTGCGCGCGATGCTCGCGGATTCTGAAGACCTTAATACATTGGTAAGCTCACCAATCTATAAAGGTGCGGCGCAAGCATCAGCAATGCAGGCCATTGCGACTAAAGCAAAATTCCACAAAGTTACAACAAACTTCCTTGGTGTTCTCGCGCAGAACGGCCGCATGGACGCATTGGCGGATATCTTGGGTGCATTTGCTGCACGCTTGTCAGATATTCAAGGCCGTGTGCATGCGAGCGTTGAAGTCGCGCAAGACCTAACCAAGACACAAATCACAGCGCTTGAAAAAGCCTTGTCGAAATCTATCGGCAAAGAAGTCGCCGTTAGTATTAGTGTTAAAGAAGATCTTTTAGGCGGTATGGTTGTTACCGTAGGGTCTAAAATGTTTGACAGTTCAGTGAAGCGTAAGCTCGAAATGCTTAAAATCAAAATGGGCGGCGCTTCAAGCAATGAGAATATTCTCGCCAATCCTAATTCATCTAAAAAAGAAGAGGTCGTTTAATGGAAATCCGTTCAGCTGAAATTTCAGATATCCTAAAAAAGCAGATTGCCGAATTTGGTGCGCAGGCTGATGTTGCCGAAATCGGTCAAGTTGTGTCCGTCGGTGACGGTGTTGCCCGTATTTATGGTCTTGACCAAGCCCAAGCGGGTGAGATGGTTGAATTCCCAGGCGGCATTAAAGGTATGGTTTTGAACCTTGAAGTTGACTGCGTTGGTGTCGTGATCTTCGGTGAAGACCGTGGCATTAAAGAAGGCGACATCGTTAAACGTACTGGTGAAATCGTTCAGGTTCCAGTTGGTCGTGAAATGCTTGGTCGCGTTGTTGACGCACTTGGTAACCCAATCGACGGCAAAGGCCCTTTGAAAGCAAAAGAAAAGCGTCTTGTTGAAGTTAAAGCACCTGGCATTATCCCACGTAAATCTGTACATGAGCCAATGCAAACAGGTCTTAAAGCGATTGACGCGCTTGTTCCAGTTGGTCGTGGCCAACGTGAATTGATCATTGGTGACCGTCAGACTGGTAAGACAGCTGTGGCGATTGATACAATCTTGAACCAAAAATCAATCAACCAAGACCCAGACGAGAAAAAGCACCTATATTGTATTTATGTTGCAATCGGCCAAAAGCGTTCAACAGTTGCACAGCTTGTGAAAGAGCTTGAAGACAAAGGCGCAATGGAATACTCAATCGTTGTTGCAGCGACAGCATCTGACCCTGCACCAATGCAGTTCTTGGCACCTTATGCAGGTGCTGCGATGGGTGAATGGTTCCGTGATAACGGCCTGCACGCATTGAACGTATATGATGACTTGTCTAAACAAGCTGTTGCTTACCGTCAAATGTCACTTCTACTTCGTCGTCCACCAGGTCGTGAAGCTTACCCAGGTGACGTATTCTATATTCACTCACGTCTTCTTGAACGTTCAGCGAAAATGAGCGACGCACGTGGCGCGGGTTCTTTGACTGCATTGCCAATCATTGAAACACAAGCGGGTGACGTATCTGCATATATTCCAACAAACGTGATCTCTATTACAGATGGTCAGATCTTCTTGGAAACAAACTTGTTCTATAAAGGTATCCGTCCAGCGATTAACGTTGGTCTATCGGTATCACGCGTGGGTTCTGCAGCGCAGATCAAAGCGATGAAACAAGTTGCGGGTACAATTAAGCTTGAGCTAGCGCAGTACCGTGAAATGGAAGCTTTCGCACAGTTCGCATCTGACCTTGATGCGTCTACACAGAAGCTTCTTGCACGTGGTGCACGTTTGACACAGCTTTTGAAACAGCCTCAATACTCTCCGCTTAAAGTGGAAGAGCAAGTTGCTGTGATCTTTGCTGGTACAAATGGTTACCTTGATAAAGTTGCAGTTGAATCAGTATCTGATTACGAAGCAAAACTTTTGGCTGACCTTCGTGCAAACGGCACAAAAATTCTTGATGCAATTCGTACAGAGCAAAAAATCTCTGACGAAGTGAAAGCAGAATTGATCGCCTTCCTAGATAACTTTGGCAAAGGTTATTCAGACCCGAATAAAAAGGCTGCTTAATTTTTAAGCAGCCCCTCGGGCCACTTTGTACAGGTTTTCTAAGAAAAGGGAAATAATATGCCAAGTTTGAAAGATTATAGAGATCGCATAGCGTCCGTTAAATCGACACGTAAAATTACGTCGGCGATGAAGATGGTTGCGGCTTCTAAATTGAAAAAGGCACAATCACAAGCTGAAGCTTCACAGCCTTACGCGACAGCCATGGCTGAAATGTTGGCACGTGTTGCAGCAAGCTTGCCTGCGGATTTCGCCGGTCCAAAATTATTGGTCGGCACAGGCGCAGATCAAACACATTTGTTGATTGTTGTGTCTTCTGACCGTGGTTTGTGTGGTGGCTTTAACGGCAACCTTGCACGTCGCGTCAAAAAAGAAGTCGTTGCGCTGAAAGAAGCGGGTAAGACTGTAAAAATCATTTGTGCTGGTCGTAAAGTTTACGATGTTTTGAAGCTAGAATTTGCAAAAGACATCCTTAAAACTTACACAGGCATTGGTCAAAAAGGCCGTATTGATTTTTCATCTGCACGTGAGATTACAGATTTTGTTCTTGCACAGTTTGAAGACGGTGCGTTTGACGTTTGTACATTAATGTATAACGAATTTAAAAACGTTCTGACACAAACACCAACTGCACAGCAGCTTATTCCGTTCAAAATGCCGGAAGCAGCCGCAAGCGAAGCGCAAGATAAAACCGTAGCTGGTCCAGTGGCGCCATATGGTTTCGAACCAGAAGAAAGCGTGATCTTAGGTCAGCTTCTTCCGCGTAACCTTGGTGTTCAGTTGTTCCGCGCATTGCTTGACAGTGCAGCAGGTGAACAAGCCGCGCGTATGACCGCGATGGATAACGCGACACGTAACGCAGGGGATATGATTAATAATCTATCCATTCAGTATAACCGTGCACGTCAAGCCTTCATTACGAAGGAATTGATCGAGATTATCTCGGGTGCAGAAGCGGTTTAATATACGAACAAACAGAATTAGTTTTTACGAAAAAGGAAAAGGTAAAAATGGCACAAGCAAAAGGTAAAATTCAACAGGTACTCGGCGCGGTTGTGGACGTTGAGTTTCCAAATGGTGATGTTCCAGCGATTTTGGATGCGCTTGAAACAACAAACCAAGGTCAAAAATTGATTTTGGAAGTTGCGCAGCACTTGGGCGAAAATACAGTACGTACAATCGCGATGGACGCGACTGAAGGTCTAGTACGTGGCGCTGAAGTTGTCGGTACTGGCTCTGCGATCTCTGTTCCAGTTGGCGAAGGCACACTTGGCCGTATTTACAACGTGACAGGCGAAACAATCGACGAATTGGGCGAGTCTAAAACAACTGAAAAATGGGAAATTCACCGCGCAGCGCCTGAATTCGCAGAGCAAGCAACTGAAACAGAACAGCTTGTTACAGGTATTAAAGTTGTTGACCTTCTTGGTCCATACGCTAAAGGTGGTAAAATCGGTCTATTCGGTGGTGCCGGCGTTGGTAAAACAGTAACAATCATGGAATTGATCAACAACATCGCAAAAGGCCACGGTGGTGTGTCTGTATTCGCAGGTGTTGGTGAGCGTACACGTGAAGGTAACGACCTTTACCACGAAATGATGGAATCAGGCGTTATTAAAGAAGGTGGCGCACCAGGTTCAAAAGCTGCACTTGTTTACGGTCAGATGAACGAGCCGCCAGGTGCACGTGCGCGTGTTGCTTTGACAGGTTTGACAATGGCGGAATATTTCCGTGACGAGAAAAACCAAGACGTTCTTTTCTTCATGGATAACGTTTTCCGTTTCACACAGGCTGGTGCTGAGGTGTCAGCGCTTCTTGGCCGTATCCCATCTGCCGTTGGTTACCAACCAACATTGTCAACAGACATGGGTGCATTGCAAGAGCGTATTACATCAACAAACAAGGGCTCTATTACATCTGTTCAGGCCGTTTACGTTCCTGCCGATGACTTGACAGACCCTGCGCCTGCAACAACATTCTCTCACTTGGACGCGACAACCGTTCTTTCACGTCAGATTGCTGAGCTTGGTATCTACCCTGCGGTTGACCCACTTGACTCAACATCTCGTATTCTTGACCCACGTGTTGTTGGTCAAGAACACTATGACGTAGCGATGGGCGTTCAGAAAACACTTCAAACATATAAAGCATTGCAAGATATTATTGCGATCCTTGGTATGGACGAATTGTCTGAAGAAGACAAAATGACTGTTGCACGTGCACGTAAGATCCAGCGTTTCCTATCTCAGCCATTCCACGTGGCAGAGGTGTTCACTGGTTCTCCTGGTGTATTCGTTTCGCTTGAAGACACAATCAAAGGCTTCAAAGGCATTATCGAAGGTGACTATGACCACCTTCCAGAAGCTGCATTCTACATGGTTGGTACAATCGACGAAGCAGTTGCTAAAGCGAAGAAAATGGCGGCAGACGCTGCTTAATTTGGATTGGCTATGCGGCCTTGATCATAAGGCCGCATCAGCATTCTAAATAACCTAATTTATTTGTGAGCATGACTAATATGACAGACGCAGCATTAAAAACATTCAGTTTCAAACTTGTTTCACCAGAGAAAATCCTTATGGATGAACCTGCAGTGCAAGTTGTTGTGCCGGGTGAAGAAGGTGACCTTGGTGTACTTAAAGGCCACTCACCATTTGTTGTGACTGTGCGTCCAGGCGTTGTGAGCATCACGAAAGAAGATGGCGCAGAAGCGCATAAGATTTTTATTGCCGGTGGCTTCGCAGATATCTCGTCTGAAAACTGCACGATTTTGGCAGAAGAAGCAATTGCGGTATCTGAATTGAAACAAGATGACCTTGAAAAGAAACTTGCGGATCTGAAAGAAGATCTTGGTATGGTTTCAGGTGATCATGACAAGAAACGCGTTGAAAACGCGATTAAAGTTGTCAAAGCTAAGCTTAGTGCCGTAACAGGCCACTTACACGCATAATCGTTTTTTTTAAGTAAATTAAAACGATTATTTAAGGTGAGCACAGCTTTAGCGGGGAGCTGTTTGCATGAAAAATATCGTTGTTTATCAGGACATCATGGCCTCTACGCAGGCGCTTTTGCATATGCTGAAGCGCCGTTATGCGCATCAGGGCATTGCGATTATTCAGGCTGATGGCGAAGATGTCCGCGCGCATAAATATCCCAATAAAGACACTATTGCCTTTTTTATGCCGGGGACGCCAAGCGGAAGTTCAGCATATCGTGAACAATTACAGCAAGATGGTTTTGATTATCTTGTCTCTTGCGTAAAGGGCGGTATGGATTTTTACGGCATTTGCGCGGGTGCATATTTAGCGGCAGAGAAATTCTCTTATAAATTTTTGCAGACGGGTGAGCTGCGTAAAATTAATTCACCGCTCGCGATCCTTGAGGGGCGCGCGGATGGCCCAATCATTGAATTGGTTCATCCTGACCGTTTCGCCGCGCATTCGGGGATGAGCGCCGTTAAAATCGCGTTTAATAATGTAAGCGGCAAGGCGGATGAAACTAAAGTCTTTTATTCAACTGGGCCAGCCTTGTCGGTTAGCCCGAAAGCCAAAGGCCAATATGAAGTGCTCGCGCGTTTCAATGAAGCAGCAGGCGTGCCTATTGTCGCACTCCGCCGTTTAGACCTTGGCGGTACAGTCAATGTCAGTGCCTTCCCATTTGAATATGGCGACCAAGAATATATCAATTATATCGACCCGCAGCGCTTCTTGCCGCAGTCTTTCTATGATGAAATGGAAAAGCTCGCTTTGTATCAAGATGCACGTTTGCGCTTCTGTGACGTATTTTTAGCGCCGATCGATACAAAATTGTCGCTTAAATAAGATATGATATTCAACAGCTTACATCATTAAATTGCGCGCATCCGCGACAATATGGTCTACTGTCTTAACGGATAAGGAGACACAAAATGAGTGCGCCAAATATAACAGATAAGTTGCTGCATTTAGGGTTTAAATCATGTGCTGAAGATGCCAATTTGTTTAAATCACCTATCTTAGATAACTTAAGCATTCGTTTGGATGAATCGCGTTTATTCGTAAACCACACCCGCGGGGCTGAGGCCTATCAAGCGGTTATGAGCACCCATGCAGCCCTAAGCAATGTGCACCTTGAAAATCATGTCCGCGGTGTAGTTAGTGCTGAATTCGGCGCGCAGACGGCCCGTACAATCAAGAACTTCCCCTATAGCGAAGCACGTATGGTAAAAAGCGGCGCAAAAATCCCCAAATTGCCGTAAATCCCAAAAAATACTTGTTCAAAACATAACTTTCTTGAAAAATTATTGTAAATAAGGTAAAACCGAATGATAAGAGAGGTTTTATGAAAAAAATTGCACAGATTACCGATGTAATTCTTGGCTTGCAGGGGACGCAATATAACGTCACCGATAGCATTCGTCGCCATTTTGAACATGCCGTGATAAATGCGGTTGCGGCCAAAGACCCCAATCATAAAATCGAAGATGCCATGGCCGTATATGATCGCCATGTGGCGGGCCGCGTCAGCCCTGTGAAGGGGCTTGCCGATGCACTTGGCATTAGCAAGAATAGCTTGCAGCGTGAAATCTACGCGCAGCTTGAAGGCGGCGTATATGGCTATAAAGTTAAGCATATCACCCCTGATTATAAATTACTGCGCGCTACGCGCCGCGCGGCGGTGCATGTTAATTTTGCGACGGTCACACGCCTAAGCGGTGATTTCGCTGAAGAGTTTTACCGCGTCAGCGGCCTTCGCGATATCCATGCGCGTGAGAGCATCTTTGCACATGAAGATGTCGACTTCGCGAATAAGACAACGCAGGCGGCATATCTCCCTGCCTTAGCACATCTGGGCTATCAAGAAGGGGATGACCTTTCAACTGTATTGGTCGTGGATAATAACGCTGCGCATTTGGCTTGCGCCAAGTCCATGGGCATGAAGACGGCTTTGCTTGGCGGTCAGAATAAAGGTTTAGTGCAGGGCGCGCAGATTGATTTTGAATATCAAAATATCAAAGGCCTTTTGCATGAACTATACCGCGCAAAAGAAAGCGCGCAACCAAAGCAGGCTGCGCGTTTAACTTGGGAATTGCCGTTTCTGTTTAAACAGCCTTAACGAAAAGCAAAGATTGAGCGGAAGATGCCATTATTTTCCGCTTTTTTCTCGCCTGTTTCAGCGTCTGCGGCTGGCGCATAAATCTCTAGGCCTTCATCTTCTTCTAAATCAAACAAGACTTTGTTGTCTTTGCTCATATAGGCTTTGCCGTTTTTAGAGACTTCATCCGTCAGACGATAGACTTCGTAATTTTGACGGTTTGCTGTGCGCTTCGTCAAATTATCACAAAGTGGTTTCGCATCATTTGGGAATGGGAAGGCGCAAACGCTATCAAAACAAGATGCACCTTCAATATCGCCTGCTTCAGGATTTGTGCCATAACCAAATTTGAACAATGTGTTCAACAATAGCGGCGTATGGCTTTCCAGATATTCATATAACGCAACAGGTGTTGCTTCATCATAAAAAATGCCAACGATGTGATGTTCAGGGAATTGTTTAGCTAGTGGCTCTAGCACTTTACGTGCGCGTGTCACTTGGTCTTCGACTTCGCCAATATCTTCACCTTTAGCGGCTTTTTCAGCGGCGATATTCGCCATGCTGACATCTGAGTTAAGGGCAACAACAAAGCATTCCTGTGCGGTGGCTTTGCGGTCTTTAATGAATTGGAAGCCAGCCAATGTCGTTGGTACAACGAACGCGGCAGGGGCAACATATGTGCCATTGGTGATGCAAAGTGAATTTGCACCGCGCTCTGCCAAGCCTTGGAAAATTTCGTCTTTATTTGAGCTCTCAATAATTTTGAGATTATCTACAGCGACCATAATTTTTACCTCTTATGTCTAGTGTATTGACATATTTAACAACATAAGTCTTAAAATTCAATAAAAAAACGGCCTGCACTTGGGTGCAGGCCGCATTTATTATTCTTTTATCGCGCTTGATTAAGCGGCTTTAGCAAGATTACGCAATACGTAATGTAGAATGCCGCCGTTTTTGTAGTAATCAAGCTCATCAAGCGTATCAATACGGCAAAGAACTTCAGCCGTATCAACGCTGCCATCTGCGCGCTTAATTTCAAGCGTCAATGTGCAGGCTGGGCTAAGGTTTTCAATACCTTTGATGGTCACAACTTCGCTGCCATCAATTTTGTGCGTATTGCGGTTTTCGCCATTTTTGAACTGTAATGGCAATACGCCCATACCAACAAGGTTCGAACGGTGAATACGCTCAAAGCTTTCAACGATAACGGCGTTAACACCCAATAGGCGTGTGCCTTTCGCTGCCCAGTCACGGGAAGAGCCTGTGCCATATTCTTTACCGCCAAACACCACCAATGGTGTGCCTTCGGCTTGGTAAGCCATCGCTGCGTCATAAATGCTCATTTCTGCGCCGCCTGGCATATGGCGTGTATAACCGCCTTCTTTGCCGCCGACCATTTCATTGCGGATGCGAATATTCGCAAATGTACCGCGCATCATGACTTCGTGGTTACCACGGCGTGAGCCATATGAGTTGAAGTCTTTAACTGCAACTTGGTGACCCGCCAAATATTTACCAGCAGGGGCATCTGTTTTAATTGAGCCCGCAGGTGAAATATGGTCAGTTGTTACACTGTCGCCAAGCACAGCAAGAACGCGTGCGTTCTCAATGGGCTTAACGCTGCCCGCTTCGCCTTTGATATTTTCAAAGAATGGAGGGTTTTTCACATATGTTGATGATGTGTTCCAGCTGTAAGTTTCGCCAGAGGCATCACCGCCAATGGCTTGCCACTCTTTTGGACCCAAGAAGACGTTTGCGTAACGCTCTTTAAACATTGCCGGTGTTAGGCATTGTTCAACAAGGGCGTTCACTTCTGCATTTGTTGGCCAAATGTCTTTAAGGTAAACATGATTACCCTTTGCATCTTGTCCAAGTGGTTCGCTCGCAAGATCAACGCGCATAGAGCCCGCCAATGCATAAGCCACAACAAGAGGAGGGGACGCCAAATAGTTTGATTTAACATGCGGGCTGATGCGGCCTTCGAAGTTACGGTTACCAGAAAGTACCGCAGTCACGTTCAAATCACCTGTTTCAATCGCTTTACCAATTGGGCCAGGCAATGGGCCAGAGTTACCGATACATGTTGTACAGCCATAACCCACAAGGTTAAAGCCCATAGCATCAAGGTCTTTTTGTAGGCCAGCTTTTTCAAGATAGTCTGTCACAACCTGAGAACCCGGTGCCAATGAAGTTTTCACCCAAGGCTTAACTTTCATGCCAAGGGCATGTGCCTTGCGCGCCACCAAACCAGCAGCCATTAAAACGAATGGGTTTGATGTGTTGGTACAGCTTGTAATCGCCGCGATCACAACATCACCATGACCGATGTCATAGTCTTTACCTTCAACCGCAATGCGTTTATCCATAGCGTTAAAGCTGCCTTCTGCGGCCAAGTTTCCACCTTCTTCAACCATGTCACTTGCACCATTACGTGGGTTTGCACCTAATGTCTCCGCAAGCATTTTATTGAAGGCGCCTTTAGCATCGCTCAAGACAATCTTATCTTGCGGACGTTTTGGACCAGAGATTGTTGGGACAACCGTCTTCATATCAAGGTGCAATGTGTCTGTATATGTCGCCACATGACCTTTTGTACGCCATAGGCCTTGCTCTTTCGCGTATTGCTCAACCAAATTAACGGTGTGATCATCGCGGCCTGTGAATTTAAGGTAACGCAAGACTTCATCATCAATTGGGAAGAAACCACATGTCGCACCATATTCAGGTGCCATGTTAGAAATTGTCGCACGATCCGCCAATGTTAGGTGGTCTAGGCCATCGCCATAGAATTCAACAAATTTACCAACCACGCCTTTCGCACGCAGCATTTGCACCACGGTCAAAACAAGGTCAGTTGCGGTAATGCCTTCAGCCATTTCGCCTGTTAGCTCAAAACCAACAACTTCAGGGATAAGCATCGATACGGGCTGGCCAAGCATTGCCGCTTCAGCTTCAATACCACCAACGCCCCAACCAAGGACGGCAAGCGCGTTCACCATTGTTGTGTGTGAATCTGTACCAACCAATGTGTCAGGATAAGCAAGCATTTCGCCTGTGCGTTCGTCTTCTTCGCTCCACACTGTTTTGGCAAGATATTCGATATTCACTTGGTGGCAAATACCTGTACCCGGCGGTACAACGCGGAAGTTTTTAAAGGCCGATTGACCCCAACGTAGGAACTCATAACGCTCTTTATTGCGTTCAAATTCTAAATCCACATTGTCTTGGAACGCTTTTGGTGAACCAAATTCATCAACCATAACAGAGTGGTCGATAACCAAATCAACGGCTGAAAGTGGGTTAATTTTTTGTGGGTCGCCGCCTAGGGAAACCATCGCTTCGCGCATTGCAGCCAAATCAACAACCGCAGGAACGCCTGTGAAGTCTTGCATCAATACGCGCGCAGGGCGGAAGGCAATCTCATGTGTTGATTGCTGTGATTTCAACCATTCGACAACGGCTTTGACGTCTGTGGTCGTAACAGAGCGACCGTCTTCAAAGCGCAATAAATTTTCAAGAAGAACTTTAAGCGTGAAGGGCAGTTTAGAAATATCACCCAGCTGTTTTTCCGCTTCTTTCAAAGAAAAATAGCTATAGCTTTGACCATCAACATCGAGCGTTTTTTTTGTGCCGAGTGTGTCATGTCCGGATTTTGTCATGGTTTCATTTATCCTTTTCATTTAGGCGTTGGACAAGAAATAATAAACTCCTGTTCTTAAGAAGCGATTAACGGAAATATCGTTTTAACTAATCACTTAAAAAAGTAGGTCACTATACCACGATTTCAATGCGTTAAGAATAGGGCGCAGATAAGAATATTCAGAAAAAAGCGCGATATATATTAAGTTGTTGACATAATCTACGCAGCTTGCTAAACAGATATTCCATATTCAGTGCAAAACGAAAATATGGAGTGCCAAAAATGTCTGATCTAAATTCCCTTATCTATAAAAACCTTACAACTGACCATATTGATTTGTCGGTCAAGGTGAATGCGTGTTTTGCAAATGACCCTAAATTTTACGAGCAAATGCAGAAAAATCTAAAAGCGCAAGAAGAAGCGCGTTTAAAACGTATCGCAGAGCAAAACAAGAAATATGACACGGACGCTAAGGCGGAAGATGCTGCTGAAACGCCAGTACAGCCAGAAGCGACTAAAGAAGCGCCTGACTATGACCGTGAAGCACATAAACGTTTCATGCGCAGCTTCCGTTAAACGAACTGATTAAACCAGTTTAATGTATGGCTAAATAACGCTTGATCCTGACCTATGCCATAAAAGCAATGGTCAGTATTGGGCATTGAAATACGTTGATATGTTTTAAAGGCCTCATCATATTCGGCTGGTGATATATGTGGGCTTGCTAAAAAGATACTCAGCGCAGGGATGATCATCTGCGCTGGGGCGTGAAAGTCACTTGCAAGTTCTAAGCAGCGCGCATGATCGTAATCTTGAATCTCGCGCACTAAATCGGCGCTAATCACAAATTCAGCGCCATAATCTAATTTAAAGGCGTTAAGGGCGGGTATCTCCATTAAATAGGCGCCTGTTGACCAAAAATGCGTCACATCGAAAGCAGGATCCCAAAAGCTTGCGGCTTTGATATTTGCGGGATTGGCAATTAACATCACAAGGCCGCCAAGGCTATGTCCTGTAATATAAACCGCGTCATATTGATCGGCGAAATGATTAAGCACATGCTGAAAATCTGTAACATGCGCGCTTAAACTTGCTTCATTCATACGCCGTGAACCGGGCATGCGGTCGTAAAAGCTAAAATTAAAAACGTCATAACCTGCATCTGTGAAGGGGGGGATGCAATTTTGCTGAAGGTAACCCCATTGGCTATGGGTGAGACCGTGCAAATTAATGATCAGCTTTTTACGCTCATCTGATTCTGCATAGAGCGTCCCAAAAATACGATAGGGCGCGTCACCTTTTATCTCGATGCTTTGTGGTGTAATCATGGTGCTTCATTGATAATGCTATTGATTTGTTTAACGGCAGCATCGGCTTTTAAGTTAAACATCTGCTCGCCTATTTTCTTATTCGCCTTTTTATAATCGCCATTTGAATCGCCACCTTGGAAGCCCTTTGGTGTGATGGGGTGGTGGCGGAAGCCTTCGTCGTGTGCGACCAAAATTTCGGATGTATCACGAATGCCTGCATGTCCGCCAATCTCTTGTAAGCTATAACCTTGCTCAATCAGCCATGCAACTTGGCCGTTTTCTTTATAGTAATCCGAGATGCTTGCCACAACTGCGCCTTCGCCAAACCATTCCATATTGAGTTTTTCGGCGACGTCTTCTTGTGGTTTTTGGTTATGTGAGCTGTCACCAAGGAAGAAGATATATTTAAAACCGTGGCGCTGGAAGCTGCGCGCAGCGTCTTCAAGAATTGCGGCGTAACTTTCTTCGCTAACGCTGATCGTGCCAGGGAAGGTCATATGGACTTCTTCGGGAACATAGGCCAAAACTGGTGCAACCAAAGTTTTTCCGACGCGCTTGGCAATGCGCTCCGCGCTTTCTTTAATCACATAGTTATGCTTGCCGAGAATAACATGGCGGCCATTTTGTTCCGTGCCGCCTGTCGGGATGATGATGCGGTCATAGCCATTGGTCATGGCAATATTGGCCTCGGACCATGTCAGGTCTTCTAAAAAAACGGTGCTTGGCACGTTTTGAATGGCCTGCATATTTTTGCCTGTGACGAGGAAGATATTGTAAATAAACCCACCCACGACACAGATGAAAAACAGCATCATAGCGGCGTGACGTTTGCTTTGGCCTTTTGAAAAATAAGCCCATGCGTCACCAAAAGGTTTGATATACATGCTCAGCACGCTGTCATATGGATTAGGTTCGCTTTTAGATACGCCATAAGCAAATTTCTCTTCATCTTTTTTCGGGATATAGAGTGTTTTAAACAAGCCATCCCAAAAGGCGAAAATAAGCCCCAAATTTTTGTCCCAATGCTTGCGCTCAATGCTATGGTGAATTTGGTGCTGCGCAGGGCTAAGCAATAAATAACTTAGCCATTTTGGGTAAGGCAGCCAGACATGTGAGTGGCGCAAATTATACCCAAACAGATAATAGAGGAAGAAAACAAAGTTAATGCCGAGTAATTCTTTATAGGCAACTTCAACTTGCCAAAAATAAATCATCGCGCCCATACCAAGGCCCGTCAATATTGACACAATCGCCCCGGTTAAGATTAAGTCTACGGGATGCATGCGGAAGAGGGTGAATGGGTTCAAGCGTTCCGCGGAGTGGTGGACTTTGTGAAAGGCCCAAAGGAAGGGGCTTTGATGCATCAAGTAATGCGAAAAAAATGCCCCAAAATCATAAAGCAAGGCAAAGGCAATGCTAAGCATAATCATCTGATAATTTGATGCGGCAGCTAATGTGCCTTCCGGCACGCCTAAAGTTTTGGAGAGTAAGGCAATTGCCGTAAAGGCAAAAAGCGGCGCGGTCAAAACATAGGTGGAAATGATGCCATAATGAACAAAGGCATTGGTGATGAAATAGGCGTAATCTTGCTGTGATGATTTGTGAAGGAAGACGTCTTTATTAAATAAATAGCGAAAAAAATTCCCAAGGCTGCGTGGTTCACTTTTGTCGCCCGTAATCATGGCGCGGTTGCTACCAAGAAAATAAACGCCAAAAGCCAAAATAGCCGCGCCGATTAAATACAAGAAATATGTACGCTGCGATGATGCGCCAAACGCGTTCAGCGCGTTAAGCGCTCTAAACCAAATTTCTTCCATTCTCAAACCTCATTAAACGCCAGCATAGCCCCATTTATTGATTCTATAACTTTACAGGAAAAATACAAGCTTTAGCTGTTATCCCCGATTTTTATATTGCCCGATTCGCTTATATTTTTACCCGATTCGCAAATCATGATACTTATAATCTGTAGCGCCGTTCTTCGTGCGGCGTCCCTCCTTAAAAGCAAATCACATCTTTGCATCTATCAACCGCAAAACTTTTCAATAGGACCGTCACTTCATGACGAATTTTGCCCTAGACATTTGGATTCTGACTACATTGGCGGTGCACGCATGAGCGCACCAAGTCAGCCACATATATCCGTAATGTTGCCTGAAGTGCTTGAGGCGCTCGCGCCTTGTGCGGGTGGGGTGTATCTTGATGGCACATTTGGCGCGGGTGGTTATTCGAAGGCGGTCGCCAATGCAGCAGAATGCCGTGTGATTGGTGTGGATCGTGATCCGCTGGCACATGAAATGGCTGCGCCATGGCTTGCTGATTTTGGTGGGCGTATTGAGCTGCGTAAGGGCTGTTTCGGCGATATGGATCAGCTTGAAAATATTCCGCCGCTCGATGGTGTTGTGCTCGATATTGGTGTGTCATCAATGCAGCTTGATATGGCGGAGCGTGGTTTTTCATACGCAAAAGATGGTCCGCTTGATATGCGTATGGAGGGCGTGAGTTCGCTATTGCCAAGCGCTGCGGATGTGGTTGCTGAAATGGATGAAACAGACCTCGCGAATATCATCTTTAAATATGGTGAGGAGCGCCATTCACGCCGCGTGGCAAAGGCAATCATCCGTGCGCGCGCCGAAATGCGCATTGAAACAACAGCGCAGCTTGCGGATGTCGTGCGCAGCGCTGTGCCGTTTTCGAAAAAAGATAAATCTGACCGCGCGGCCCGCACATTCCAAGCGCTGCGCATTTATGTGAATGATGAGCTGGGTGAGCTTGAGCGTGGCATGGAAGCAGCGCTGCGCATTTTGAAGCCCGAAGGGCGTTTGGTGGTTGTAACCTTCCACTCCCTCGAAGATCGCATCGTTAAAAACTTTATGCGTGATCGCGCGCTGCTGAACCAAAAAACGGTTTCACGCTTTGCGCCAGAGCTTAAGGAAGATACAGCGCAGCCATTGCTTCGTGTTGATCAAAAGAAGGCTGTCTTAGCCGCGGAATCTGAAATCGCGATCAACCCGCGTTCGCGTTCCGCAAAATTACGCTGTGCCTTCCGTACCGATGTGCCTTATTATGCGATGGAGGATCAATCATGAGCCTGCAACGTGTATTCGTAATTTTCCTATTGGTCATGTTCGGCGTGTCGGCGGTAACGCTTTATCAGGTATCGCAGGCTGTTCAGCATAAAGAACGTGTCCTTGCCGCGAAAAGGCGTGAGATTGCTCAGCTTAAAGAAGAGCGTCGTTTGCTTAAGGCTGAATGGTCTTACTTGAACCGCCCTGAGCGCCTTGAGAAGGCGGCCAATAAACTTTTGGATGCTAAGCAAATCTCGATTGAGAATGTGACGGGCGATGCGGCGCAAGTGCCTGAGCCTGATGTGCCAAGCCACCCGCCAGTAGCGCGTAAACGTTTTGATAATGTACAAGATGCAGCGGCAACTGAACCAGCGGCAGGGGGCGATGCAGAATGAAAGCATTAGACCTGCGTTTCCGTCAGCAACATGTCCGCGTTAGTGAAAACCGCGACCGCGCCCTTAAAGTGATGCATGGGCGTTTAGTGTTCTTCCAAGTGATCGCGTGTTTGGGCTTTGCTTTCATGGGGCTTCGCGCCACAGATTTGATGGTTATGCAGGCTGAGCACACGTTATTCCCAGCGGCTGAAATGCTTGTACATGATGAAGCGATGATGGAAGAGCAGCAGGCTGATGTGGTGGCTTTAACCCGCCGCGGTGATATTGTTGACCGTAATGGCGTTATTTTGGCGACAAGCCTTAAAACAGATTCCCTCTATGTTGATCCAGCTGAAATTATTGATAAGCAAAAAACAGCTTATGAGCTGGCCAAGATCTTCCCTGAATACACCGCGGATGAACTGCTTGAGAAGTTGAACCTACCGCGCCGCTTTGTCTGGATTAAGCATGGCGTAACGCCAAAAGAGCAAGAGGCGGTTCTGAATATCGGGGAGCCAGCGCTTGGCTATACGCAGGAAGATTACCGCTTCTATCCGCAAGGCGCGCTGACATCACATTTAGTCGGCCGTATTAACCGTGAAGCTAAAGGTATTATGGGACTTGAACGCGGTTTGGATGAATATCTCGCAAGTCAAAAGGCGACAGAAGTGAGTGACGGCGAAGCGGAATTGCGTACGACGATTGATGTCCGCGTTCAGCATATTTTGCGCCGTGAAATTAGCAATACGATAAAAGAATTCCAAGCTAAAGCAGGCGCGGGGCTTGTGATGGATGTTGATACAGGTGAAATTTTGGCTGCGGTATCATTGCCTGATTTTGACCCTAATAATCCGCCTAACCCAAATGCGCCTGAAATGTTTAATCGTTTCTCACAAGGTGTGTATGAACTTGGGTCATCGTTCAAAATTTTCTCAACCGCCGCTGTGTTGGAGTTCAAAAAAGTTGGCATGGGGCACCGTTTTGATGCGCGTGAGCCTATTACTTATGGCCGCTTTAAAATTCATGATTACCATGCTGAAAAACGTATTTTGACTGTGCCTGAAGTCTTCATGGTGTCGTCAAATATTGGTTCGGCCAAAATGGCTGAAATGGTTGGCACTGATAATATCAAAGCCTTTTACCGTGATCTTGGGCTTATGGATGCGCCGCAATTTGACCTTAAAGAAGTGTCGGCGCCGCTTGTCCCGAATCCTTGGCGTGAAATTAACACGCTGACCACAGCCTATGGTCACGGTATTGCCATCAGCCCGCTTCAGCTAGTCCGTGCGGCGGCATCTATTGTCAATGGTGGTCACCTTGTGACGCCGCGTTTGGTGGTAACTGCGCCAGAAGATCTAGAAAAAACTGTTCGTATCGTATCTGAAAAGACGTCTCGCGATATGCGTGCACTTTTACGCCTTGCTGTAACGGAAGGTACAGGCGGCGCGTCTGATGTCAAGGGGCTTCTGGTTGGCGGGAAAACGGGCACAGCAGAGAAGCCATCTAAAGATGGGCGTGGTTATGATCGTCACCGTTTGTTGTCTTCATTTTTGGGGGTGTTTCCTGTCGATGCGCCGCGCTATGTCGTCTTCATCATGGTGGATGAGCCGAAGGGACAAAAACATACATTCGGTTACGCCACAGGTGGTTGGGTCGGTGCACCTGCTGTTGGCCGCGTGATTGAGGCAATGGCGCCAATGGTTGGTATCAAACGTCGTAACACGGATGATGCGCATGATATTGCTGCGCCTTTAAAACGTTACGTTCATTTCAAGGAGCATGATAGATGATCAAAGCGCTCGATTTATCGCAATATAAAGGCATCACCAACGATAGCCGCGTTGTTCAGGCGGGCTATATCTTTGCCGCTCTTCCGGGCGTAAAACAAGATGGACGCGCTTATATTGCTGCGGCTTTATCGGCCGGCGCAACTTACTTACTTGTCCCGCAAGGAACAGAAAAACCTGCGGATTTGCCAGTAGCGGTGATCTGGCAAGAAAGCGCTGATATCCGTGCAGATTACGCGCGTCTATGTGGGGCGTATTTTAACGCGCAGCCTGACCATATCGTTGCAGTTACAGGCACAAATGGCAAAAGCTCCGTCGTCAATTTTGTGCGTCAGCTTTGGGGTGATAATGCCGTTAGCCTTGGTACGATTGGTCTGCAAGGTCATGGCCTTGACCGTAGCGCGGGTTTAACGACATTAGACCCATCAATGCTTCATGAAATATTGGCGGAATGCGCAGATGCAGGTGTCACGCATTTGGCGATGGAAGCATCCTCGCATGGGATAGAGCAGGGGCGTTTAGCGGGCGTGAAATTACAGGCTGCGGCCTTCACGAATATTTCGCATGATCACCTTGATTATCACAAAACAATGCAGGCGTATATGCAGGCGAAACTTGGCCTTTTTGACATGCTGCCAAAAGGCGCAGTTGCGGTAATTAATGCCGATATCGCGGAGGCGGATGATGTTGTCGCTTATGCAAAAGCGCGTGATTTAAACATCATCACATTTGGCCAAAAGGGCGATGCCCTCAAAATTCTAGATTTCAAACCAGTGCATGATGGTATTGAAGCGAATTTACAGGTTGAGGGACAAGATGTCCAAATCCATTTGCCGCTATTGGGCGCGTTTCAACTGTATAATGCATTGGCAGCGCTAGCTTTGGCTTATCCAAATCAATTGACTGCAAATATCAAAAAGCTCGAAAGCTTAACGCCTGTACATGGACGTATGGATATGGTCGCGGGCCACCCACAAGGGGCGCAAGTCTTTGTTGATTATGCCCACACCCCAGACGCACTTGAAACTGTATTAAAGGCATTAAAACCTCATCTCAGCGAAGGTGGACGTTTGGTTGCATTAATTGGCTGCGGCGGTGATCGCGATAAAACCAAGCGCGCGCCAATGGCAAGAATTTCAGGCGAAATCGCAGATCATGTGATCGTTACCGATGACAATCCACGTACAGAGGATGCGGCATCTATTCGCCGTGAAGTGATGGTTGGCTATCCCGCGGCGGAAGAAGTCGCTGGGCGCGCCGAAGCTATTCGCAAAGCCGTCAAAATGCTTGGTGCAAAAGATATATTGCTCGTTGCCGGAAAAGGGCATGAGCAAGGCCAAATTATTGGCCAAGACGTAATTCCATTTGATGATATTGAAGAAGTAAAAAAGGCGTATAGAGAGGCGTAAACAATGACAGTCTGGTCAAGTAAAGAAGTAATCAAAGCAACATCAGGGACATTGCATGGCAATGAAAATTGGGCTGCAACAGGTGTATCTATGGATAGCCGTAGCGTTAGCCAAGGGGATTTGTTCATCGCCCTAAATGGGGAATATTTTGATGCCCATAAATTTGTTGCGGATGCTTTTGAAAAAGGCGCTGTGGCGGCAATTGTTTCGCATGTGCCTGCAGGGCTATCTGTAGACGCACCTTTGGTTGTTGTTGAGGATACGCTTGATGCGATGATTGATTTGGCTGAATTTTCACGTGCACGCAGCGGCGCAAAAGTGATTGCGGTTACAGGGAGCGTTGGTAAATCATCAACCAAAGAAATGCTTGCGGCAGCATTTGATGTGCAAGGCCAAACACATGCGGCGCAGGGCTCTTACAATAATTATCTGGGCGTGCCGTATACATTAGCATCAATGCATGGTGGGACAGATTACGGCATATTTGAAATTGGCATGAATCACCCAGGTGAAATTACGCCATTAACCGCATTAGTGCAGCCGCATATCGCGATTATTACCAACATTGCAGGCGTTCACACAGAGCATTTCCCTGGCGGTACAGATGATATTGCCAAGGCGAAGGCGGAGATATTTACAGGCGTTAAGAAAGGTGGCCTAGCAATACTAAACCAAAACGATGCGTATTTTAATGTTCTGGCGGGCTATGCGCGTGAAGCGGGCGTCGAGCAAGTCTATAGTTTCGGCATTGATACGGAAGATGCCGATGCTTCAGCCGCGAATATTATTGAAGGAGGGAATGGTGTGCGCTGTGAAGTGAATATCCTTGGCGAGCGTAAGGATTTATTCTTGCCGCATGGTGGCCGTCATACGGTGATGAACGCACTTCCTGTCTTGCTTGCGGTTAAGCTTTGCCACTGTAATTTGGATAAAGCGATTAAAGCCCTATCAAGCAATGAGCCATTGGCTGGACGTGGCCGTCGTGAATATCTTGACTATGGTGACCCTGATAATCCTGTGACGTTGATTGATGATAGTTTCAATGCATCGCCGACATCTATGCAGGCAGGCTTCAAGGTCTTGGCGTTGATTGACCCTGGCCGCGGCGGCCGCCGTATCGCTATTTTGGGTGATATGCTTGAATTGGGTAAGGATGAGAAACGCCTGCACGCCGAATTGGCATTGCCATTGCGCGCGGCGAATATTGATCTTGTATATACTTGTGGGTCGTTAATGAAAAATCTTCATGACGCATTGCCACCTGAACAGAAAGCGGTGCATAAAGAGAGCAGTACCGAACTTGCGCAAATTGTTCCTGACGCCCTCGTCCCAGGTGATGTGGTGATGGTGAAGGGGTCCAAATCTTCCAAAATGGGAGTTGTGGTTGAAGCAATGCGTAAAGTGGAGAAAATGAAAAACCAACAAGAACAATAGCTCTAGGATATGCTCTATAATTTTCTATCGCCGCTCAGTGAACATCTGCAGTTTTTTAATCTATTCAATTATCAAACCTTTCGTACTGGCGGCGCGTTGATGACCTCGCTTGTCATCAGCTTTATTATGGGGCCTGCATTCATCGCATGGTTAAAAGAAAAACAAAAAGAAGGTCAGCCAATCCGTAAGGAAGGGCCAGAAACCCATTTCAAAAAGGCGGGCACGCCAACAATGGGCGGCTTGATGATTCTGGTTTCTGTAACCGTCAGCACATTGCTCTGGGCGGATTTCTTTAACCCATATATCTGGATCGCTTTACTTGTTTTGGTCGGTTACGGCCTAATCGGTTTTGGTGATGATTATCTAAAATTAACGAAGCGTAATACCGCAGGCTTGCCAGGGCGTTTAAAATTGCTTGGTCAGTTTGTTGTCAGTGGCGCTGCGGCTGTCGCTGCATGCATGGTACTGCCGAGCGAGATCGCCACAGGCGTTGCCATACCTTTCCTAAAGCACACTTATATTGATTTATGGTGGTTCTTCATTCCTTGGGCAATGTTGGTCATGGTCGGTGCGTCTAATGCCGTGAACTTAACTGACGGCTTAGATGGTCTTGCGATTGTACCCGTCGCGATTGCTGCGGCGTGTTTTGGCTTTATTGCGTATTTAACGGGCCGTGTTGATTTCTCTGAATATTTGCAAATCTCATATGTGCCGGGCGTCGGTGAATTATCGATTCTCTGCGGCGCGATTATCGGCGGCGCGATGGGCTTCCTTTGGTATAACGCCCCGCCTGCAATGATTTTCATGGGTGATACGGGCTCACTTTCTCTCGGTGGCGTGCTTGGCGCGATAGCCGTTTTGGTGAAGTCTGAATTGGTTTTGGCAATTGTTGGTGGCTTATTTGTCATGGAGACTTTGTCTGTGATTATTCAGGTGGCATCGTTCAAGTTGACAGGTAAGCGCGTTTTCCGCATGGCGCCAATCCATCACCATTTTGAGAAAAAAGGTTGGTCTGAACCAACGGTCGTAATACGTTTCTGGATTATATCGGTCATCTTGGCCATATTGGGTTTGGCAACTTTGAAACTGCGTTAAGCCGCAGTGGTTAAGGAGCAATTATCATGCGTTTTATAATTATTATGGCGATGTTTATGGCCTTCACGCCATCATTCGCAAAAGCAGAAGAAGGCGTTAAAGCCGTAGTGGCAGAAGACGTTGCGATGGATGGTCAGTCTGAAGTCGAAGAGCAAGTGGATGCCATAGCAGCAATTGATGCGGAGAAAGCCATCGAAGCGCTTGTCGAGATTTCAAATATTATCGATGTTGAAGATATTCGTAATTTGCTGATCAAAACAGAAAAAGTACAGAGTAAAATTGGCGATTGTGTCGTCGCAGGGCAAAGTGAACATGACTGCTATTGTGAAAATCATGAAGTAGTTGATGGTTTTCAAAAAGTTTATCACGACACGATTAAGGCACATCCTGAATGGAGTGGTAAGCAGATTGCTTATACAGATCCACAAGGCATGGGCATGACGCTATCTTTCGTTGGCTATCAAAAACAGGCGGATCAAATTTCCGCCTTGTCATGCGCTAAAGAATAAAAATTATATCGAGGCTAAATGAGCAGTTTGTTATCAAATTTACAGGGACGTAAATATGCAGTTTTAGGACTAGGCCGCACAGGCTTGTCGATTGCGCGTGCCTTAAAAAAAGCAAAAATCGACGTCCTTGTTTGGGATGATCACGAAGCTGCGCTTGAAAAAGCGCGTAAAGCCCGTCTGGATCTATGCAATTTTGAAAATGCCGCGGATTTTGATGGTGTGGATGCTTTGATATTATCCCCTGGCATTCCGCATAAATATCCGCAGCCCCACCCAATCGTTGAACGCGCGCTGAATAAAAACATTCCCGTGATTAGCGATATTGAAGTCTTGCGCAAGATTGACCCTGAAACACCTTTGGTCGCCATTACAGGCACAAATGGTAAATCGACGACGACAGCGTTAATTGGTCATGTGCTTTCTACGCAATGTGATACACAAATTGGCGGCAATATTGGTGTGCCTGTCATGGACCTGAAAAAGCCGAAAAAAGATGGCGCTTATGTGCTTGAAATGTCGTCTTACCAATTAGAACTTACGCCATCACTTAAGCCAAAAGTTTCTGTATTGTTGAATATTACGCCAGACCATCTCTCACGCCATGGCGGTATGGATGGATATATCGCGGCGAAAAAACAAATCTTTGCGTCATCAGTTGATGGCGAAAAAGGCTTCGCCGTGATTTGTATTGATGATGAGCACACGGTCAAAATCGCCGAAGAATTACGCGCTGATGAAAATTGGCAAGTGATTACGGTGGCGGCAATGTCAGAGCGTGCGGCCGATATTACAGTGCGCGGCGGTATTCTGACCGATCAGCGCGCTGAGATTACCATTGACCTAAATAAGAATAACCGTATGAATGGCGTTCATAATCATCAAAATGCCGCGGCGGCTTATGCGGCGCTTCATTATGGTTTTGATATGGATGAGAAAAGCTTTGAGAAAGCTTATAACAAATTTGGCGGCCTGAAACATCGTCAATTCCTTGTCCGCACAATTAACGGCGTGCCTTATATTAACGATAGTAAAGCAACCAATGCCAATGCAACAGCACGCGCTTTAGCGGGTATGAAAAATGTGTATTGGATTGTCGGTGGACAGCCGAAAGAAGGTGGTTTAGATAGTCTTGAGGATTATGCAGACCGCATCCGTCATGCCTTCTTGATTGGCGAATCCGTTGATGCCTTCGCGAAATGGATGCAGCTTAATAATATTGATTACGATATTTCACACACGGTTGATATCGCGGTAGCACAGGCGCATCAAATGGCGCAAAACCGTCGCGGTGCACCGGGTGGGGCGGGCATGGTTTTGTTGTCGCCAGCCTGTGCCTCATTTGACCAATTCACGTCTTTTGAAGCGCGCGGCGATCATTTCGAAGAGCTTGTAAATGCGCTAGAGGAAAACGTCTGAATATGAGTTTATTGCCTGAGCGTACGGATCAATCTCTTATCGGCCGCTGGTGGTGGACGGTTGATCATGTCTTATTGCTCGGCATATTGGCCTTAATGGTTGTGGGGATTATTCTGGTGACGGCGGCGGGCACAGCTGTGGCGCTCCGCATTAATCTGCCCGATATGCATTTCATCATTAAACATTTAATCTATCTTATACCATCCGTCAGCTTGATGTTTTTGGTGTCATTATGTTCACCGCGTATGGTCTGGCGTTTGGGCAGCTTGTTTTTCATGGGGGTCATATTCGCCCTTATCCTTGTGCCGTTTATTGGCCCTGAAATTAAAGGGGCGCAGCGCTGGATATCTCTGCCGGGTTTTTCGTTACAGCCGAGTGAATTTGCCAAGCCAGCCTTCGCTGTGGTCGCGGCATGGCTACTTGCACGCTGGAAAGAAGACCCGCGCTTTAAAGGCCCGCAATATGTTGCGGCACTTTATACGCTGACCTTATTCTTATTCCTTATTCAGCCTGATTTCGGGATGAGCTTTGTTCTTACCGTTATGCTTGCCGCTATGATTGTCGTTGTGGGGCTATCTTTACGCTATGTCTTGGCACTATTGCCGCTTGGCGCAGTAATGGTTGCAGGCGCATATAGTTTCTTCCCCCATGTGCGCAGCCGTATTGACCGTTTCCTCACGCCTGAAAGCGGGGATAATTACCAAGTCGATAAATCATTGGAAGCCTTCCGTAGCGGCGGCCTGTTCGGTAAAGGTCCAGGGCAAGGGGATGTGAAGCTTGAAATTCCAGACAGCCATGCAGACTTCATATTCTCAGTCGGCGCGGAAGAATTTGGCCTGATCTTCATTTTCCTTGTGATTGGGCTTTATGTTTTTATTCTGATGCGCGCCTTGAAAAATTTGCGTGAATGTGAAAATCTATTTTCTATTATTTGTGTGAGCGGCATTCTTGCTATGTTTGCATTACAGGCCATGATTCATATGGGATCATCGCTTGGGGTGTTGCCCGCAAAAGGCATGACGTTGCCGTTTTTAAGTTATGGTGGTTCGTCCTTATTGGCGATGTCACTTGCAATGGGGGTTGTTTTGGCCTTAACGCGCCGTGAACCAAAACAATCTGTCGCCAAAAAAGGTTTAACGGCGTGGCGTAAAGGGTCATAAAATGATTTTATTGAGTGCTGGTGGTACAGGCGGACATATTTTTCCTGCGGCGGCTTTAGCCGAAGATTTGAAGTCGCGGGGCTTTGATGTCGCTTTGGCAACGGATTTACGCGCACTTAAATATAAAGATTCTTTCGTTGGCGTGGATGTTCATGTGCTGAAATCTAGCGCATGGAGCGGCGGTATTCTCGCGAAGCTTAAAGGCACGCTTTCTATGGGGCTTGGCTATTTGCAGGCTAAAAAACTGATCGCAGATTTAAAGCCTGAAGTCGTGATTGGCTTTGGTGGCTATCCATCTGTGCCAGCCGTATTAGCCGCGCAGCGCCAAAAAATCCCAACAATCATTCATGAACAAAACGCCATTTTAGGTAAGGCCAATGTCTTCCTTGCCCCGCGTGCGGAGCGCATTGCGTTGTCACATGAAAACTCAATCGGCCTTGATAAGGATGATAAACTCCGCGCCGTTGTCACGGGTAATCCTGTCCGTAAAGGCGTTGCGGATTTATATACAGAGCCTTATCCTGATATTCAGGGCGATGGCGCGTTTAATATTTTTGTGATGGGTGGCTCGCTCGGCGCAACTGTATTGTCAAAAGTTGTGCCGCAGGCTTTGGCGTCTTTGCCTGAGCAATATCGCAAGCGTATTCACGTTGTGCAGCAATGCCGTGATGAAGACCGTGAAGAGTTAATTGCAAAATACAAGTCAGCCAATATCGGTGCAGATATTGCTGTATTCTTCAATAATGTCTCTGAACAATTGCAAAAGGCTCATTTGGTCATTGCGCGCGCAGGGGCAAGCACGGTGTCTGAAGTGTCAACAGCAGGCCGTCCAGCGATTTATGTGCCATACCCGCATCACGCCGACCAACAGCAAAAAATCAATGCGGAAGCCATCGCGAATAAGGGCGGTGCATGGGTTATGATGGAATCAGGTTTTACGGCAGATGCACTAGGGGCGCGCCTTGAAACATTCCTGCAAAATCCGCAGGCTCTGTTTAAAGCGGCAGAAGCAGCACAAAGCTGCGCCAAACCTGATGCGGGTCGCCGTTTAGGCAATTTGGTCGTCGCTTTGGCGCGCGGCTGGGATTGATTAGCCAAATCTAGATTAAAAACTTTATTTTTTGCGCGCATTTCTTTATAGATAAGCGCTTAACATTTAATGGTGAAGAGATGCGCTTAGATAGTATTCAAAATATCGGGACATTACATTTTATTGGCATTGGCGGCATTGGTATGTCTGGCATTGCTGAAACGCTGCATTCTATGGGCTACCAAGTGCAGGGCTCTGACATGGCGCAAAACCCGAATGTTGAACGTCTACAAGCCAAGGGCATGACCGTGCATATTGGTCATCAGCCGCAAAATATCTATGTGGGGGAAAGCCGCCCATCAGCTGTGGTGATTTCATCTGCCGTGAAAAATGATAACCCTGAATTAATCGAAGCACGCCTGCTTAAAATTCCCGTCGTGCGCCGTGCAGATATGTTGGCTGAACTGATGCGCTTTAAATCTGCCATCGCGATTGGCGGCACACATGGTAAAACCACAACGACATCACTGGTCGGCACATTGCTAGAAAAATGTGGCCTAGACCCAACGGTCATTAATGGCGGCATCGTCAATTCATATGGTACGAATGCACGCATCGGTCAGGGCGACTGGATGGTGGTTGAAGCTGATGAAAGCGATGGGTCATTCACACGCCTGCCTGCGCAAGTTGCGGTGGTGACCAATATTGATCCTGAACATATGGAACATTATGGTGACTTCACCAATATGCGTAAGGCCTTTTCACGTTTCATTGAAAATATTCCGTTTTATGGCTTTGCTGTATTGTGTCTGGATCACCCAGAAGTACAATCTTTGAATGCAGCCACAACGGATCGCCGTATCCTGACTTATGGCTTTAACCCACAGGCGGATATCCGCGCCGAAAATATCCGCACCGTTGCTGAAGGCAGCTATTGCACAGTTGTCTTCTCATCATGGTTAAAAGATGGTGTAGATGAAGACGTTGTCTTGGAAAATGTTTTCTTGCCAATGCCGGGGCGTCATAACTTGCAAAACGCTTTGGCTGCGCTCGCCATTGGCTATGAACTTGGCCTCGAATTAGAAGATATGCGCCAAGCTCTAGCAGGCTTTACAGGTGTAAAGCGCCGCTTTACCAAAACAGGCACAGTCAATGGTATTACGGTCATTGATGATTATGGTCATCACCCTGTTGAAATCAAGGCTGTGTTGAAAGCTGCGCGTCAAGTTGTTGATGGTACGGATGGTAAAGTCATCGCGGTGGTGCAGCCACATCGTTACTCACGTTTGCGTGATTTATTTGATGATTTTTGTAAATGTTTCCATGATGCCGAAACGGTGATCGTTGCGGACATATACGCGGCGGGCGAAGCGCCAATTGACGGTGTTGATCAAACGCATTTTGTCGCGGGCATCAACGCCCATGGTCATCGCGACGCGATGGTTTTGCCGCATGAGGATGACTTGGCGCAATTACTTGCTGACCAAGCCAAAGCAGGTGATTTAGTGGTTTGCCTCGGCGCGGGTAGCATCACAAAATGGGCAAATGCTTTGCCTGAACAATTGGAAAAGATTTTTGCTGCGCAGGAGAAAATCGTCGCATGACCGATGCCGCGTTAAATAATCAAGCTACAACGGCCTTACCTGAAATTCGTGGATCATACCGCTATGACGCGACCTTGGGCGCAAAGGGCTGGTTTAAAACGGGCGGCACGGCTGATGTCATGGTCTGCCCAGAAGATATTGCGGATCTGCAAACCTTCCTTGCTGGCTATGACGCTAGTGCGCCGCTTCATATTTATGGCGTTGGTTCAAACACGATTTTTCGTGATGGCGGCTTGAATGGCTGCACCGTTAAACTTGGCCGCAGCTTTAATTATATTGATGTTGAAGAGGGCGGTTATGTCCGCTGCGGTGCATTGGCGCTAGACATGAATGTTGCGCAAAAGGCGGCGCAGGCAGGCATCGGTGGCTTATCATTTTTAAGCGGTATTCCGGGCACAATTGGCGGCGCTTTGAAAATGAATGCAGGCGCTTATGGACGTGAAGTCGTGAACAGCCTTGAAAGTTTAAAAGCGCTTGATCGTCAGGGGAATCTGCTCACGCTGTCTGTTGATGGCATGCATTACAGCTATCGTCATTCTGCACCGGGTCAAGAATTGCTTTTCGTTGAAGCTTTATTCAAAGGCCAAAGCGCCAAGACTGATGATTTGATGGCAGAGATTGCTGAAATCAAACAAAAGCGTGAAAACTCACAGCCAATTAAAGAAAAAACTGGTGGCTCAACCTTCGCAAACCCATCTGCAGAAGACCTTGAAGACTCTGGCCTTGCACCAGATTGGGGTGCGTGGCGTCTAGTTGATGCGGTCGGCGGCCGCGGCTTTAAAGTCGGCGGCGCCCAGATGTCTGAAAAACACTGCAATTTCATGATCAACACAGGGACAGCAACCGCCTTCGACCTTGAATGCCTCGGCGAAGAAATGCGCCGCCGTGTCTTTGAAACTTTCGGCATCACGCTGCGCTGGGAAATCCGCCGTGAAGGCCGCTATGCTGACGGCCAAGCCCCTCTGGATAACTGGATTGATTAACAAGATCCGCTTTGCTAACGCAGCGCCCTATATTCTATAGTAATGATAGAACTATGGAGATCTTTCAAAATGGATAAGCAGAAAAACGCCAAAATTAAAGTTGCTTTACTGCTCGGCGGTTGGTCGGTTGAGCGTATGGTCTCACTAACCAAAGGCAAGGCCGTTGAGGCTGCATTGAAAGAGGGCGGCTTTGATGTGCATGTGATTGATGTGCGCGAAAGCCTAGCCAAATTAATGGTCGAACTTGAAAATATTAAGCCAGATGTCGTCTTTAATAACCTTTACGGTAAAGGCGGTGAAGATGGCACAATACAGGCAATTTTAGAATTGCTTGATATCCCTTATACTCATTCAGGTGTTCAGGCGTCTGCCGTCGCGATGGACAAGCCGATGACGAAAGCGATTGCGCGCGGTATTGGCATTAGCGTGGCCGACGAATTGATTTGTACCAAAGCTGAAATCACCACACAAAATACAATTAAGCCGCCATATGTCATTAAGCCAAAAGACGAAGGCTCAAGCGTCGGCATTTATATGGTCAGTGCCGATGGTGCGAATCTTTTGCCGAAAATTCAAGCCGACTGGCCGTTTGATGACCGCGTCATGATTGAATCTTACATCCCAGGTGAAGAATTAACCGTCGCTGTTTTGGATGGTAAGGCGCAGGCCGTGACCAAGATCATCGCGAAGCAGCCATTTTTTGACTATCAAGCCAAATATGTTGATACGACAACGGTTTATCAGCTGCCTGCTGAAATACCATCTGAGATCTATGATCTTGCGATGTCGAATGCAGAGAAGCTTTATGCGAAGCTTGGCTGCCGCGGTATTGCACGTTGTGACTTTAGATATAATGACAAACAGGGCAAAGATGGTTTATACTTATTAGAAATCAATACGCAGCCGGGTCTAACGGCTGAATCTATCGGCCCATCTCAGGTCATCTATAACGGTTCATCATTCGTCGAACTTTGTGCCCATCTAATTGAAGACGCTTTATGCTACGACAAACAAAAACAAGAACGTCATACGCAAGACCGCGCCGCCAGTCAAATCGCTGGTTAAGCACAGCCTTGGTCTTTTTTAAGCGTGTCGGTCTTCGTTTTGCCGTCATGCTTTTTGTGCTATGGCTCGGTGCATGGTTTGTCTTAAGCGGCGGCGTTAACAAAACGCAAAATCTTATGACACAAGAATTTTATGAGGTAAGCGCCAATGCGGGCTTCCGCCTTAAAAATATCTATGTCGAAGGGCGCGAGAATACCGATGCAGCCTTATTAATGGCGTTGATCAATGCCGAAAAAGGTATGCCGCTTTTCGCGATAGACCCGCATAAAATTCACGCAGCATTGGCCGATATTTCATGGATTGAAAATTTAGCTGTTAAGCGTGTCTTCCCAGATAGTCTGCATATTACACTGACTGAGCGCGTGCCTGCGGCTTTGTGGTTGAATGAAGGGCGTTTGGTGGTTATTGATCAAAGCGGTTATCAAATCACCACGCAAAATGTCGAGCGTTTTGAAGATTTACTAATTTTGAGCGGGAAAGCCGCACCTGAAAAGTTTAATGAGCTTAATGGCTATTTAAAAGCCGTACCAGAAATTGCGGAAAAGATTGACCAAGCAAGTTTCGTCGGGCAGCGCCGTTGGGATTTACACCTCAAAAATAAAATCACTGTGAATCTTCCTGAAGATAATATTGGCCTTGCCCTGCAGCGCCTGCTAAAAACACATCAAGACGATGCGATTTTGGATAAGACAATTAAGAATGTTGATCTACGCCAAGAGGATCGTTTAATCATCGAAGCCTATCCGGGCACAGCACAAAAGCAATATAGCTTTGTTTCTGGTAAAGGCAGCCCGATCTAATGAGTAATAAAAGAACAACAACAATAACCAACGATAACGCGTATACTAGAATCATGCAGCAAAAGACATTTCTCAATAAAGGTTCTGCCGTCGCGGCGATTGACATCGGCTCAAGCAAAATCGTTTGCTTGTTAGGGCAGGTGCAAGATGAATTTGGTCATATTGAAATTGTTGGTCATGGATATCGCGCGTCTGAAGGTATTAAAAACGGCGCAGTGATTGATTTGGCGGCGGCTGAAAATGCGGTGCGCGAAGCTGTCCATATGGCTGAAAACACAGCCGCTGACCGCCTGAAGGGCTATCCACTGCGTGATGTTGTGGTCAGCGTATCGGCGCTGCATTGTTATTCATCGTTCATCGAAGCTACCGTAGATGTCAGCAGCAGCGGCGTAACACGTAAAGACATTAACCGCGGCCTTGTGAAGGCGCAGCGTTCCGTCCTTGATACGCAAGATGCGGAACTTATTCATACAATTCCTGCAGCCTTCTGGCTTGATGGCAATGGCGGTATTAGCGACCCGATTGGCATGAATGGTGAAGAACTCAATATGAATATTCATATCGTCATGGGCAATCCATCAGGCATTCGTAATTTAGCGCAAAGTGTGAAACGCTCACATTTAGACATCTCGGCGCTTTGTGTTGATTCATATGCAAGCGGTCTGTCTTGCCTTGTTGATGATGAAAAAGACCTTGGCTGTATCTTGATTGATATGGGGGCAGGGGTCACCAGCTTCAGCGTCTTCCAAGCGGGACGTATGCTGCTGACGGATTATGTGCCTTATGGCGGCGCACATGTTACCAATGATATTGCACAGGGGCTAACCACAAGCTTCGCCGAAGCCGAACGCCTTAAGACTCTCTATGGCAACGCCATGGCGTCAACCACCGACACCCATGATATGATTGAAGTCATGCAAATGGGGGATGATAATGAAATGCACGCAAACCATGTGCCGCGTTCGGTTCTGGTAGGGATTATTCAGCCACGTATGGAAGAAATCTTTGAACAGCTCCGCGCGAAACTGGCGGATAATGGTGTCACCGAAGCCATCGGTCGCCGCGTTGTTTTGGTGGGCGGTGCATCACAAATGCCGGGCTGCCGTGATCTTGCGCATTATGTACTTGATAAACAAGTGCGCCTTGGTAAGCCAATTGGTATTCAAGCCTTGCCGCGTGAATTAAATACCCCAGCTTTCGCAACTGTTGCGGGGCTTTTCCCTTATTTGGGTGGTCATGCTAATGAAATGCCAGCGGAGATTACGGAGCGCGGCGACACACGCTCAATCTGGCAAAAAACCAAGTTATGGCTTCAAGAGAACTGGTAATTTTTGTTTTGGCTGCATTTTTACCGGCGCTAGGCTTTGCTTGCGTATTTTTATACGCGGCGTGCAGCCTAACTTGGTCTAAATGCAGCCAAAACAAAAATAGGGCACAGCTTGTTTTGTTCTAAAAAAGCCCTATGTGAATAAAGTGGATAATGTTATCCACTTATCCACAGAACAAAAGCTTCAACCCCTTGCTCCACCTGATTCACAGATTGTAAAATGTAAATGTGATTCACGAATCACGCCAATAAAGAATAGGGTTTCTCCTGTTCGCTATAGGTTTAGAATTAAAGATTTTTATTCTGCACAAATAAACTGCCCCTGTGGATAAGTTTGTGCATAACGAAGGTCGCACTGTGTAAAACAATAATAGTCGTCACGCGTAATTGAGCGGCTAAATTATAAATCGTGCTACGGAGGATGCCCGCATGATCAATGTAAGAATACAAAACGAAAAACAAACAGAGCTTTCGCCAAAAATCAAAGTTGTCGGTGTTGGTGGCGCAGGCGGCAATGCTGTAAACAACATGATTAATTCGAATCTAGATGGCGTTGATTTCGTTGTCTGTAACACGGATGCGCAAGCATTGGCGGGTTCAGCAGCGGAACATGTGATCCAGCTTGGTCGTACAGTCACAGGTGGACTTGGCGCCGGTGCAAACCCATCAGTGGGTAAAGCGGCAGCTGAAGAATCACTTGAAGACGTGATGAGCTATCTTGAAGGCGCCAATATGGTGTTTGTCACAGCCGGTATGGGCGGTGGTACAGGCACAGGCGCAGCCCCAGTAATTGCAAAAGCCGCACGCGACCAAGGCATCCTAACGGTCGGCGTTGTGACAAAGCCTTTCCATTTTGAAGGCACGCTCCGCATGAAAATGGCGGAAGCAGGCATTGAAGAAATGCAAGAATATGTTGATACATTAATTGTTATCCCGAACCAAAACTTGTTCCGCGTTGCGAATGAAAAAACAACATTCGCCGAAGCGTTCAAAATGGCTGATGGCGTATTACAATCAGGCGTTCGCGGCGTAACAGATTTGATGGTTCGTCCAGGTTTGATCAACCTTGATTTTGCTGATATCCGCAGCGTTATGCATGAAATGGGCAAAGCGATGATGGGTACAGGCGAATCACAAGGTGAGCGCCGTGCGATTGAAGCTGCTGAAGCGGCAATCAACAACCCATTGCTTGACGATATTTCAATGAAAGGCGCACGCGGCGTTATCATTAACGTCACAGGCGGCATGGATATGACCCTTTACGAAGCTGACGAAGCTTGTAACCGTATCCGTGAAGAAGTTGACTCAAACGCAAACATCATCTTCGGTTCATCTTTCGATGAAACACTTGAAGGCGTCATGCGTGTATCTGTTGTTGCGACAGGCATCGACGGTGTACAAACATCACGTATTATTGGCGGCGGCAAAGGCCTTAGCAATGCAGGTCGCGCACAGCCAGTAACACCATCAAGCGACGTGAAAAATGAAACTGATGTTGTCGCAGCCGCGCAGCAGCCACAGGAAACAGCAGAAGTTCAAGCTGTTGAAGAAAAGCCAGCGGCACCTGTAACAGGTCGTCCAGCTTATAACCCTGCGGCCGTGATGGCACCACGCCAAACAGATATTTTTGACCAAACAGCACCACGCTACACAAGCGCGGCGTCAACTTTGTCAACAAATGAACCAAAATCTGCAGCGCCACAAGCAACACGCATGGGGGAAACATTCATCCCACCAATGCCAATGCAAGTGTCACAGCAAGAACGTGAACAAGGCGGCGCTTACAGCTATGTTCAGCACACAATGCAAGCCGCAGCGCCTGCAGTTGCAGAACCACAGCAATACGCACAGCCACAGCAGCAATCACAAAATTTCGGCCCTAAATTGGATGATGTTCAAGAAGGCCAAGTTCAAGCTGATGTGATGAATGCCGCGTCTGCAGGTTCAAGCTTAACTTTGCGCCCACCAGTACCGGCGGCGCATAAACAAGCTTCACATATGAAGAAACGCTCACCATCACTCTTTGAACGCATCACAGGCGTTCTACGTGATGAAGAAGCAGATGTTGTTGGTATTAGCGACGATGTGCCAAGCACACCAGTTGCAAAACAAGGTCAGTTAAATATTGACGCGCCATCAGCCCCTGCAACACGCAACGCAGAAGATGAGTTGGATATCCCAGCCTTCCTTCGCCGCCAAGCGAACTAATTAAAGACCAATAAGAAAAGCGGCCTTTGGGCCGCTTTTTTGTTTGCGAATAAAATTGTTATCCCGCGTATAGTCGAGGAAGACCATAGCGTCGCAGTTGTGTGAGATATCTCTACCGCTATGTCGATTTTATAGTAAGTTTGGATTTAGCTAATAAGCGCTAACCATTCATCTTCGCTCAAAACTTTCACGCCTGCTTCTTGCGCTTTTTTGAGTTTTGAGCCGGCGTCAGCGCCGGCGACGAGGTAATCGGTTTTCTTTGAGACTGAACCTGTAACCTTTGCGCCGAGGGATTCGGCTTTGGCTTTGGCTTCGTTACGCGAAAATTTCTCGAGTGTACCTGTAAATACCACGACTTTTCCTGTTACAGGGCTGTCTTGGCGCTGTGGTTTTTCGTAGTTTTGTGGCGTGACATATTGGGTCAGTTTATCAAGGAAGGTAAGGTTATGTGATTCTTTGAAAAACTCGATCAAATCTTGCGCCATTAATGCGCCAATACCATCAATATTGATTAATTCTTGATATGCATCGCTTTCAATATCCGCGGCGCTAATCATTGCGCTGCGCCATGCATCATAGCTACCGTAATTTGCGGCAAGCATTTTGGCGGTGGCTTGTCCCACCTGACGAATGCCAAGCGCATAAATAAAGCGCGGCAATTCAATACTGCGTTTACCGTTAATTGCATCAAAGAGTTTATTCGCCGATACGCTGCCCCAGCCTTCACGGTTACGAAGTGGGGTGAGGCTGCCTTTATCTTGATCTTCAAGGGTGAAGATATCGGCGGGGTCTTTAATCAGCCCATCTTCAAAAAATTGCAGCACGATTTTCTCGCCGAGGCCGTCAATATCATAGGCATTTTTGCTGACAAAATGTTTTAGGCGCTCAATCACTTGCGCTTTGCAAGTCAGGCCGCCTGTACAGCGGCGTGCGGCTTCGCCATCTTCACGCACGGCATGTGCGCCGCAGACAGGGCAGGTTGTTGGGAATATATATTCAGCCGAATCTGTGCTGCGTTTTTCGGCGAAAGATTTGACAATCTGCGGAATGACATCACCTGCACGCTGCACAACCACATGGTCACCAACGCGAATATCTTTACGCTTAATTTCATCTTCGTTATGAAGCGTCGCGTTAGCGACAACTACGCCGCCGACGGTAATGGGCGTTAGGCGTGCGACGGGCGTAAGGCTGCCTGTGCGGCCGACTTGAATATCAATCGCTTCAATGGTCGTGACGGCTTGTTCGGCAGGGAATTTATGCGCTATCGCCCAGCGTGGCGCGCGCGCAACAAAGCCGAGGCGCTCTTGCAGGTCAAGGCGGTTGACCTTATAGACAATGCCATCAATGTCGTAATCCATCTGCGCACGGCCTGCGCTGACATCTTCATAATGCGCCATAATATCTATGCTATTCGTCAACACGGCATAAGGCTCAGGCAGGCTAAAGCCCATATCTTTTAACTTAAGGCGAATCCCGTCTTGTGTATCTGAAAGGGGCGCTGAACTTTCACCAAGGGCATAGGCATAAAAACGAAGCGGACGCGTCGCCGTAATCTTCGAATCAAGCTGACGGACGCTCCCTGCCGCGGCATTACGTGGATTGGCAAAAATCTTTTGGCCTTTTTCTTCCTGCGCACTGTTGAGGGCAGCAAAATCATCTTTGCGCATATAGATTTCACCGCGCACTTCTAAGACATCAGGGCAGGGCTGTGGCAAGCTGTGGGGGACATCTATGATAGTGCGGACATTGGCGGTAATGTCTTCACCAACCTCGCCATCACCGCGCGTCGCCGCCTGCACAAGCGCACCGTTTTCGTAACGTATGGCGCAGGATAGGCCATCAATTTTCGGCTCGGCGACAATCTCAAGCGCGCTGCTTGCATCCATATTCAAAAAGCGTTGAATACGTTTAATAAATTCGCTGACATCATCCTCACTGAACGCGTTGCCAAGGGATAGCATGGGTACCTTGTGCCTTATCTTTAGAAAACCAGATTTTGGTGTGACACCAGGTATGCGGCTAGGGCTTCCTTGGCGAACTATCTCAGGGTGTTTTTTTTCAAGTTCTAAAAGTTGTTGCAGAAGGCTATCATATTCTGCGTCACTAATGAGTGGATCGTCCTTTAGATAATACGCTCTATTGTGTTTTCTAACTTCTCTGTAAAGTTTATTGTATTCTTTTTTAATTTTTTCAGAGTCTTCGAAAAGATTTTCTTGTTTCATAATAGTCTCTAGGATTTTTGGATTTACGCGGCGTGTCGTTCGAGGAGTTTATTTGCGGCGGCGCGCGCTTCGGTTGTGATCTCTGCCCCTGAAAGCATGCGCGCGATTTCTTCAAGGCGATCATTGGTATCAAGCACAGTGATGCTTGTACGGGTGAGGTTGTCATCACTGATGAATTTTTTGACATGCAAATGCATATTGGCACAGGCTGCGACTTGCGGTGCATGGGTGACAACCAAGACCTGTTTATCATGCCCAACGCGGGCGAGGCGATCACCCACCGCATCGGCGGTCGCGCCGCCAATGCCTGTATCAACCTCATCAAAGATCAATGTTTCAACAGGGCTTGTCTTCGCCAAAATCACTTTGATGGCGAGCATCATACGCGCCAATTCACCGCCTGACGCCACTTTATTAAGCGGCCCTGCATCCATGCCTGGGTTGGTTGAAACGCGGAAGCTCAAGTTATCAATGCCCTGTGCGCTCCAGCTTTCTTCATCTTCAAAATGGACAATAAACTGCGCGCGGCCAAGTTTTAATGGCGTAAGTTCTTTGGCAATATCTGCCGCCATATCTAAGGCTGCCGCTTTGCGTTTGGCGCTTAATTCGCGCGCAAGCTTCAAATAATACGCTTCGTTTTGTATCAATTCACGCTGTAGGGTCGAAAGGATATCCCCTTGCTGTGTGATGTTTTCAAGCTGTTCATTGATTTTTTCGAGGAAATTCGGGAGGTCATCGACCATGCATTGATGTTTACGCGCTGCAGCTTTAAGAGCAAAAAAGCGTTCATCAACGGCTTCAACCGATACGTCGGGCTCATATAAATCATGCATAATATCGTTGAGCGCACTGCTGACATCTTCGATCATCGCATAGGCGTTATCGAGGGCTTCTAGCAAAGCAGGGGTGCGGCTATCATCTTTTTCGCCAAGGCGCTCAATCGCGCGCATCGCACTACGCAATTGCGCTTCTGTGCCTTTATCGCCGCTTAAATAATCTTGCGCGGTGCTAACATATTCGACCATCGCTGCGGTATTTTTAAGGTAGTTACGCTTCTCGGTCAGGGCGGCTTCTTCACCTTGTTCCGGGGCGAGTTTTTCAAGCTCATCACGGCAGGCGCTCAGATATTCTTCTTCTTCACGCGCGCGCTCAAATTCAGCTTCTTTCTCGGCGAGTGCTTTCTTGGTCGCTTTCCACTTATTAAAGGCTGTACCCACTTCGGCGCGCATATCCATCAACATCGCGTAATGATCAAGATAATCAATATGCGTGGTTGGGTCGAACAAGCCATGCGTGTCAAACTGCCCGTGGATTTCGGCGAGTAATGGACCGATTTGTTTTAAGGCATTGAGGCTTGATGGCAGGTCATTGATATAGATTTTTGAGCGCCCATCTTTATTCAGTGTACGGCGGATGGTCAGCATATAATCATGGCTGATGTCGAGCTCATCTAACACGCCCCAAACAAGATGGTCTTTTGGCAGTTCAAATTCAGCCGTGACTTGGCCTTGGTCAGCGCCACTACGGATGAGGCCTAAATCCGCGCGGTTACCAATGGCAAGGCCAAGGGAATCAAGCAGGATGGATTTACCTGCGCCTGTTTCACCAGTTAATGCACATAGGCCTTCGTTAAAGCTGATGGTCAGCTTTTCGATCAGGACAATATTTTCAATATGCAAGGCCCGTAACATGTGCGCCCCTTGGCTTATTCAGGTGCGAGCAGCGACTCAACCGTACGGTCAAGCCATGAACGCTGGCGGTTTAGTTCATCACGTAATTCAGGGTTCAGCAATTTATAGGTTTGTTCATACCATGGGCTGCCCGGATAGTTATGCGCCAAAATACTTGCAACGCGCAAAGCTTCATCTTCAATGCCGAGGCTTAAATAGGCTTCAATCAAGCGGTGCAGGGCTTCAGGCACATGTGTCGTGGTCTGATAGCTGCGCACAACATTTAGGAAACGAGTGATCGACGCGCTGACATGGCCGCGGGTAAGGTAATAACGGCCAATTTCCATTTCTTTACCCGCTAAGTGGTCAAGTGTTAGGTCACGTTTTAGCTGCGCATCACGGCTATATTGGCTGTTTGGGAAGCGTTTAATCAGCGTATCAAGCGCGTTTAAGGCTTCGTTTGTCGCCTTTTGGTCGCGGCGGACGTCTGAAATTTGTTCATAGTAGCAAAGCGCCTGCAAATAATAGGCGTAATCAATTTGCTCGTTACCTGGGTGCAATTCAATGAAACGGTCTAACGCAATAATCGCATCATCAAAAAAGTCGCCTTCAAATGCGGCTTTACCGGCAAGAAGCTGCGCATCTGTGGCATATTCAGAATATGGATATTTACGTTCAACATCTTCGAAGCTAGTAATAGCCAGACGGTAATTGCCGTCTTTCATCGCCTTTAAACCGTTATTGTAAAGCTCAACCGCTGTTTCATTTGTTTCAGCGCCAGTTTTAGCTTTGTCGTCAGAGCTACATGCGCCAAGCGTTAAAACGAAAAGAGCCATAGTCAGTATTGCGAATTGTTTAATCATCTTCTCTACTTTTTGCCAATTAATGCGAAGGGTGAATTACAAGCCTAACACTACAAAATTAGGCGTAAATTGGCAAAGCCGATATATAAAATTAAAGCGCCCATCCCCTGAAAAATAAGCGCTTTGTCATTTATATTGATATGATTAGTAGAATTTTGTTTCGCAGCGATGCGGCGTAAGGACCTTATAGGCTTCTTCTTGGGCGCGATGCCAAAGAATGCGGTCGAGCTCAATCGCGCTGCGGCCTGATTTCGCGGCCATAATTTCAACGGCATGGACGGCGCAAGCACGCAGTTCAATTTCGTATTCGCAGCCCGCTTCGATCAATTCTTTACCGTCAACAATAGAGGTAAGCTCTTCGTCATATTTCAAAATGCCATCAACGCGCAAGACATGCGGAATATCACAATCCGCAAGGCAAGGTAGGGCGTTAATATCGTTGAACAAAACTTCGCCTTTATGCGCGAACATATCTTGCATATCCGCAGCGCAGCTAATCGCACGTTTGTAAAATGAAACGCGCTGGCCACGATAGCAGCAAGTGTCGTTGTAACTTGCAAGGCGTGTAAGGGCGTAAACAAAGTTCTCCGCGCTGCCTTGGCATGATTCGATAAAGGCTGTGAAAGAGCCGCCATGCTGCGCCATAATGAATGCGCCAACTTCTTTAACCGACGCGCTATAGCTTGAGGCGAGACGGAAACTATATGGGTTTTTTGAAATATCAGGCAATTGCAAAAGTTTAGCAATTTCAACAGCAGATAAAGTTGATAAATCTTTAGCGGTTAATGGGCCATTACTCTCGTAATGCGCTTTTAGGATCTTCGCAACTTTGAAGTAAAAACCAGATGGTTGATCATAACCTTCGCGCTTAAGCTGTTCTTGGAAGCCGCTGCCGAAATTCATCGAATCGAGCGCGATAATGAAGGAAATGTTAGATTCGGCGTTATCAGAGATGAAGTGATGTGTGCTATCTAACACATCATCAGGATTCATTTTAGGCAAGCTACGTGCATAGCTTTCCAATATGTCGTAATTAATCTCGATATGATGCGCATTACGGGCAACATATGCATAATTACATTTCAACGATTTGATAAAATTTTCCGGCGCAAGCGCTTGTGCGCTGCCCTTTAATAAAGCCAAACTCACCATGAAATAACCCAGTTACTACTCTTGTTTGTTATGAAGTTGGCAATAACATAACTAAAAATGATGAAAAAGTCTAGTTTATTTTTGCGCCGCAATAGATCAAGCGGTGGCAAGCTGCGCAGCTTTAGGGGATTCCTGTACAGCAAGCGTTGTATAAACCCATTTTTCAGGATTCGCATAAAGCGCATGTAACGCACGGTTATTGACCGCGTGGCCTGCTTTGAAACCATCATAAGCGCCGATAATACGTGTGCCTGCAAGGAAAATGTCACCAACGGCATCAAGCAGTTTATGGCGCGCGAATTCGTCATTATGACGAAGACCTTCAGGGTTCAAGATTTTTTGTTCATCAAGAACAACCGCATTTTCAAGTGAGCCACCAAGGCATAGGCCAAGGGAGCGTAGATAGTTAACTTCATGCGCGAAACCAAATGTGCGGGCATCGCTGATTTCGTTTGTGAACGAATCGCCATCTAATGAAAGGGCGTAGCTTTGGCGGCCAATGGATTGGTGTGAGAAATCAATTGTAATCGCAAATTCAGCATGATCAGAAGGCATAAGGCGCACAACTTTGTCGTCTTCTGTATATGTAATTTCTTCAAGGATCTTGATCACTTTGAGTGGAGCGTCTTGCTGACGTACGCCAACCGCTTCAATCGCGCGAATAAATGGCAGAGAGCTACCATCCATGATTGGAACTTCTGGGCCATCAAGCTCGATCATCGCGTTTGAAATGCCAAGGGCGCTAAGCGCCGCCATAATATGTTCGATTGTACCAACGGTCACGCCGTCTTTGTTGCCAATCACTGTGCAGAGCTGTGTATCAACAACGCGATCCCAAAGGGCAGGGATAAGGTTGTTGCGGTCTGTTACGTCTTTACGTACGAAGACGATGCCGTTATCAACTTTAGCTGGATGGATACGTAAAACGGTTTCCGCTCCTGAGTGCAAACCTGTGCCATGCATAACAACATGGTCTGCTACAGTTTGTTGTAGCACTAGGTTCTGTGTATTTACATCGAGATCACGCATTGTTTACCGCTCTATCCATCAACTTCTATGAGTATTTTCTATTGTTAATATAGAAACCCCATGCGTAAAGGACAAATCACGTAATGTTACCCAATGTTACAATGCAGCAAAGCGCCCCGTGGGGCGCTTCGTTTTAGTCTGCTCCGACTTCTGCTTTTAAAGCAATCAGGCGGTCTAATGCGTCTTCAATCTCTGGCGGATAATCGCGGCGTTCAACAAATGCACCGCCGCCTGTGTTACGTGTCATGGACATTTCAAGCGCCTTACAAAGATATTCAGACACTTTGACATCTTGCTGATGTAGCGCCAAATCAAGGGCGAAGAGAATACGGTCGCTCAGTCTTAATTCGTTAATATTTTTTCTATCAATGCGCATTCGTTTCTCCAAAATTGATCATAAAACCACTATAGATTATGCAACTAATTCTAAAAAAGTGTTAATCGATTATCGTTTTGTCGCACTTTTTCGTCAATAAATTTATCGAATAATTCCAAAAATTGATTGCGATACTCGTCACGTTCCATCAAAAGCTCGTGCTTTGCGCCATTAACAAAATGAAACTCCGCATTTGGAATGATGCGGCTTGCACGGCGAATGGCGTTATTGCTAACAAGCTGTTCATCACCGCACGCAAAGATCTGAATCGGTAATTCTAGGCTCTTTAAGCTGCTTTTCTTGTTTAGCTTGCTATACGATTCAATCGCGGCTTTCACCCAGCCAAATGTCGGTGCGCTTGTGCGTAGGGCAGGGTCTGCCAATAACCATGCGCGGTGCACATTATCGCGTTCAGCGTCGCTTGAATGGATGTCGTTGCCTGTATTCGCACGCAGCAAGTCGTTCCAATCTGTGCCGCCCCAAACATAGTTCTTCTTCATCATTTTGAAGGTCTTGGAAATGGCAAGTTCTAACCAGCTTGGCAGGAATTGTGAGACACGAATACCCAATAGTGGCGCTGTGAAGCTCGCGCAGATAAAGTTTTCAGGCTTCGTCATTAGGTAGCGCATGCCAATATTTGCGCCCATGGAATGGCCAAGCATCACCATCGGAATGCGGCCGCGGTCAGGGTGCACACTTGATGGCTTGATGTAATCCATGCAGAGGCGATCTAATGATTCGACAAAAAGGTCGAAGCTCTCTGCGTGAAGTTTATTCGGATTGCTCAATGGACGAGACGATTTGCCCTGCATCGGCCAATCAATAACCCAGAACGCCAAGTTCAGCTTGATCATGTCGCGGGCAAGTTCGAAATATTTTTCAGCAAATTCGCCAAGCCCAGGTAGGCAGACGACCACCGCGTCAGGAATTTGATCACGCGGAAAAACAGAACCGTAACGCACAATGTGATCTTTAACCTTAAACTGATGCCAACGCCAGTTTTTAGGCTCTAAGAAACGCGCTTCAATATCAGGGATATTCGGAACGGCAACAGTCTTTTCAGCGGTGCTTTGCATATGTTTATTATCTTTCTATTATAATATGCGACATATGGTCGTCTTAATCTTTAGTACAAGGCGACCATATTTACACTTACTCTTTATAGCGTTTCGAGCGCTTTGACAATCTCTTCTGTCATCTTTTTCGCATCACCAAGCAACATATAGGTGTTGTCTTCAAAGAAGAGTGGGTTGTCGATGCCGGCATAACCAGACCCCATTGAACGTTTACAGAAGAGCACTGTTTTCGCTTTCTCAACATCCAAAATCGGCATGCCGTAAATTGGTGATGTTGTGTCATGCTTCGCTGCTGGGTTGGTAATATCATTCGCGCCAATAACATAAGCAACGTCGGCTTGTGCGAAGTCACGGTTGATGTCTTCAAGCTCGAAAACTTCGTCATATGGCACATTGGCTTCAGCCAAAAGAACGTTCATGTGACCCGGCATACGGCCTGCAACTGGGTGAATTGCGTATTTAACATTCACGCCTTCCGCCTTAAGGATGTCGCCCATTTCACGAAGAACGTGCTGCGCTTGCGCCACGGCCATACCGTAACCCGGAACGATAATGACGTTACGCGCGTTTTTCATCAAGAACGCGGCATCATCAGCAGAACCGATTTTCGCTGTTTTGTCTGAATAGCTCGCACTTGCGCCTGCTGCATCATCGCCGCCAAAGCCGCCCAAAATCACATTCATGAAGGAACGGTTCATGCCTTTACACATGATGTAAGAAAGGATCGCACCAGATGCACCAACAAGCGCGCCTGTGACGATCAACAAGTTGTTGTGCAATGTGAAACCAATACCTGCAGCCGCCCAACCTGAATAAGAGTTCAGCATAGAAACGATAACAGGCATATCTGCGCCGCCAATTGGGATGATCATCAAGATACCCAAGGCAAGAGCCAAAAGGATGATCGCATAAAACGCCATGTCGCTTTGTGTAACAAGTAGCAACATAATAAGGACAACCAAAGTTACGCCCAAAATGGCATTCAATTTGTGCTGACCAGTAAACACAACAGGCTTGCCTGAAATTGTGCCTTGTAATTTACCCCAAGCGATAATGGAGCCTGTAAACGTAACGGCACCAATCGCAACGCCAAGTGACATTTCAATCAAGCTCGCGATTTTAATGTCGCCGCGTGCGCCAATATGATAGGCCTCTGGGTTCAAATAAGCGGCCATTGCCACAAATACAGCAGCCAAACCAACCAAAGAGTGGAAAGCAGCAACCAATTGTGGGAGGGCGGTCATCTCGATCTTCTTGGCGATTGTCGCGCCAATTGCGCCACCAACAAAAATACCAAGAATAATCACGCCATAAGAACTAACTTCTTTGGTGCAAAGTGTTGTGAAAATCGCAAGGGCCATACCAATCACGCCATAGCGTAGGCCGTTTTTTGCGGTTACTGGGCTTGATAGGCCGCGTAGGGCCATAATAAAGCAAACCGAGGAAATCAAGTAAGATAATGCGGGTAAAGAGCTCATTTTTAATATCTACCTTTTATGCGTAATGCTGTCTGTTCAATGTTATCTGCGTCAGTCTTAGTCTTTTTTACGGAACATGCTGAGCATACGGTTTGTGACGATAAACCCGCCGAAAATATTGACCGAAGCCAATGTTACAGCCAAAAAGCCGAGGAATTTTGAAATGCCACCATCTTCTGGACCTGCGGCAATCAATGCGCCGACGATAATCACAGATGAAATCGCGTTCGTTACGCCCATAAGTGGGGAGTGAAGGGCTGGCGTAACTTTCCAAACCACGTAGTAACCAACGAAACAGGCCAAAACAAAAACGGTTAAGCCATTAACAAGGAAGCTGTCCCCACCGCTTTGTGCGGCAGCGGCAGTCGCCTCAACGGCAATCTGCTTGGCTTGCTCTGCTAAAACTTTTGCGCTTTCGGCCAGGGCTGCGGCCTGATCTAAAATTGTGCTTGATGTTTCGCTCATGGTTTAATCCTTTGATCTATCCGTTTTGTCTCAAGGGGGCGATTATTTATCGGCCTTTTTTGTGGTTGTTGTTTTCTTTGCAGGGGCTTTTTTCGGCGCTGCTGTTTTTGCTTTCGGCGCAGCTTTCTTAGCTGTGCTTGTGGCTTTCTTTGCAGGTGCTTTTTTAGCTGCTGGCTTTGCTGCAGGTTTTTCCTCTGCTTTGGCATCCGCTTTTGGCTCAGTCTTTACCTCTGCCTTTGCTTCAGCTTTTTTAGCTGCTGGTTTCGCTGTGCTGCCGAATGCTTCGTTTAACCATGCGCCGTCTTTGCAAATGCTCATGCCTTTAACAATTTCATCTTCCCAATCAATGGCTAAGGCGCCATCTTTGATAAGTAGATTCAGTAAGTTTAAAAGGTTTTTCGCGTAAAGGGCGGAGCTGTCCGCGGCAAGGCGTGATGGCATATTGGCGTGACCAATAATTGTAACGCCGTGTTTCACAACAACTTTGCCTGCTTCGGCAAGTGTACAGTTGCCGCCAGTTTCAACCGCCATATCAACGATGACTGAGCCTGCTCGCATTGACTTAACCATCGCGTCGTCAACCAATTTTGGCGCTGGGCGACCTGGGATAAGCGCGGTTGTGATGATAATGTCTTGCTTGCTGATGGTTTCAGCGATCAATGCGGCTTGTTTCTTTTTATATTCCGCTGACATTTCTTTGGCGTAACCGCCAGCTGTTTCTGCTTGTTTGAACTCGTCGTCTTCAACGGCAACAAATTTACCGCCGAGTGATTCGACTTGTTCTTTTGCGGCTGGGCGCACATCTGTCGCGCTCACAATCGCGCCAAGACGTTTTGCTGTCGCGATTGCTTGAAGACCTGCAACACCCGCACCCATCACAAAGACTTTCGCTGGTGGGATTGTACCTGCAGCGGTCATCATAAGTGGGAAGGCGTGGCCGTAATATTCGGCTGCGTCCAAAACGGCTTTATAGCCTGCAAGGTTTGATTGTGATGAAAGAGCATCCATTGATTGCGCACGTGAAATACGTGGCACCATTTCCATCGCCATCGCTGTGATGTTTTGCTTGTGACAAATTTCAAGGGCGGCTTTATTTGCGAATGGCGACAAAAGGCCAATTAGTAATGTGCCTTTTTCAATTTTTTTCAAAACCGCATCGCTCGGGAATTGTACACAAAGCACAACGCCTGCGCCTTTAATGGCTTCTTCCGCGCTCTTAACAATCTTCGCGCCTGCATCTTTATAGGCGTCATCAGAAATATGCGCATATGCACCTGCACCTGATTCGACCTGCACCTTAGCGCCGGCGGCGATGTATTTCTTTACGGTTTCAGGGGTTGCACTCACGCGTTTTTCGTTTTGTGCGCTTTCTTTTAATACGGCAATGTTAAGGGCCACAGTTAACCTCTCTTATGTGGTTTTCGCAATATAAGCCCGAATCCAGTTGGGTTGGGCATCAATAGACTCTTAAGTGTTGGATCGCGTATTAAAATACACAACTCTCCCGCTTTGTGAAGTGTTTAATATGCTTTTTTACCAATAAAAAACGCAAGCGAGGCTTTGAATATATTATGGATTTTGTTTTGGGATATATGTCGGAATATCGGATTTCTTCGCGGGCGCAGCATCTAGCTGTAAAACATGACGGCAAGGTAGGGGCGTAAGAAGCAGGCCATTAAAGCGCTGTGTGCAATAGGGTAATGGTGTTTCTTTAGGACGATTTTTATTGGCCTTATAGGTTTTATAGTCGTCATAAAGCAGCGCAAACCCCACGGCATTGTTCAGCGGGATAAAGAACATCGAATGTATGCCGATTTGCAGGACAATTTTTTCGGGTACCGTCGCCGCCTTATAGCACATTTGAGCGACGATTAGCTTTTTGCCTGCGCTTTGAAATGCACGTTTAAAGACTGACGTCGATTTGGCCTTTTGGCCAATTTCGTTTTCTGATGAATTATTCTTGTCGTTTTCAAAACCGTCCCCATTGGTGGGCATGGCGGTCCTCCCCTGAACATATATGTTTTGAAATATTTTTATGGGCTCCCTTGTGCCTTATTAAAATATGTTTTAGAATCAATGAGGTTTATATTGTTTTTAAAGTGCCTCATGATGTTTTTTCATAAAAATATTTCACAGTTAAGATATAAGATTGCGCTAGGCTTGTCCAGTGCTGTTTTAGCCTTATGCCCAGTGCAGGACGCATCCGCCGAAACCTTATTCGAAGCGGTTGAAAAAACTTTGGCTAACCACCCGCGTCAAGAAACGGCCTTGCTTCGTTTAGAAGCTGCCGCTGAAAAACGCGCTGAAGAGCGCGCGGCATTTTTCCCGACATTAAGTAGTAATGCCACAGGCGGTCGCGTTTATGGTGATAACTCAACAAGCCGCGGTTTAAGTGTAACGCGCGGTTCGGGTTATTCATGGCTGTGGGAAGGGGATATCGCCCTGACTCAGAATTTATTTAATGGCCTTGGCACAGTTAATCGTCACGAAGCGGCAAAAGACCGTTTCTCCGCCGCGCAATATTCGATGGATGATGTTCGTGAGATGCTGGCCAGCGAAACTGTGACATCTTATATTGATGTCCTGCGCGCGAATGACGCATTGGCTTATATATCTGAATATAAAACAGCGCTTGAAAAATACCGCCCACAATTCCAAATCTTGGTGGATCAAGGTGCGGTCGATGCCAGTGACCAAACACAGGCTTATGATTTAATTGCGCGTCTTGCTAAATTGCAGAATGACTTTGAAGCGCAAAAAGAATCCGCTCTGGCGCGTTACGCCATGATGACAGGGCACCCACCAGAAGGCACGTTATCAATCCCGCGCGTGGCGTTAAATATGCCTGAATCGCAAGATATGGCGATTGCATGGGCGCTTGAAAACCATCCGCAATTACGTGCGGCGAATGAGAGCAGCAATGCCGCTTGGCATGATTCATTGGCGGAGCGTTCATCTTTCTTCCCGAAAGTGGATAGTGAATTATCCTATTATAAAAAAGACCAAGACGATGTGATCGGCGGCGAAGTGATTGATGCGCGCGCCGTGGTCAAAATGAATTGGGCCTTTTCAACGGGCGGGGCGGAAACATCGCGCTATAAACGTAGCCGCAAGCTTTACCAACAAAGCTTGGCAGAGCGCCGCGAAAAAGAATTGCAGCTCGTTAATAATATTAAAGAAGCATGGATCATGCGCGATAAGTTAACTGAGCAGCGTAAAATATCATCGCGCCGTTTGGCTTTATCTAAAGCGCTATTGAATACCCGCCGTGAACAATTTGAAGGCGGCAGTATTTCACTCCTCCAATTAATGCAGGCACATGACCAACATTACACATTGGGGTTAGAGGATGTGCAAATTGGCTATGCCACACAAAATGCAGATTATATGATTTTGTCATCAATGGGCGCGCTGTATAGCCGTTTAAGCCCAGAGGCGGCAATGGTCATTGATGATGTACAGCAGGATGCCGTACAGCCTAAATTGGAAAACTTCTGTGATCATAGTGGTGATCAAAAAGCGCAAGGCAAAGGAAAAGCCGCCGCAGGGGCATCTGAAATCTGCCCGTAAACGGTTTTTTATTATTAAACAATTGTTTATCTTTAACTGACATCATAGTACTGGATGATTTTGTCCAAGCGCGATTCTGTGGGCTTATAAAGAATGGAAAACAAGCAAAATCAAGCTGATAACAACTTGCTCGCTTGCCTGTCTTATGTGACGGCTTTGCATGGTCATGCACGTTCACGCGCGGCGCTTGAAAAGGGCGTGGTAAGTGGCCTGTCCAAGGGGATCGGCGCCGAAACCGCAGCCGCAGCGGCGCAACATGCAGGCTTTAATGCCAAAGTTTTCCAAGAACCCGACGCGGGAAAAATTTCACAGCATCTCTGCCCTTTAATACTATTAAGCGGTGATCAAACTGGCTTTGTTCTGCGCGCGATAGAGGGGGATGATTATCATATCTATGACCCCGTAACCCAAGGCGAAGAAACATTAACTCTAGCCGATATTAAAGCGCGTTATAAAGGGCAGTATATCGCCCTTAAGCCGCAAACATCGATTGATAAATCTGCCGCGCCGAAAATAGATAAAAGCTTATCAAAAGACTGGTTCTGGTCGTTATTCAAAGAAAATATGGCGATTTATCGTTTGGTCATTCTCGCCGCGATCTTGATTAACGGATTTGCCCTGACCATTCCGTTATTCATCATGAATATGTATGATCGCGTTATTCCAAATGCCGCGCTTGAAACAGGTTGGGTATTTTCGATTGGCGCCACAATCGTATTGGTTTTTGATTTAGCGATACGCATTATTCGTGGGCGCTTAATTGATGTTGCAGGCCGTCGCCTTGATGTCATCACGGGCGTTAAAATATTCGATCAGCTGTTAAATATACGGTTATCTGAACGTCCAGCCTCAAGCGGTGTGTTCGCGAATATGCTGCGTGAATTTGACTCGGTGCGTGAATTCTTTACATCAGCATCGATTGCGACTTTGGTTGATTTGCCATTCGCCCTGTTATTTGTTTTGGTGATTGCCTTTGTTGGCGGCCCATTGGCAGGAATAGTCTTGCTGATTATGCTCTCGATCATCGTCGTCAGCTATGCCCTGCAAGTCGCGCTGAAGAAAGATATTTTAAAGGCCATGCGTGCGGGGGAAGACCGTCATGGCGTATTGGTCGAAACCATTAACGGCCTTGAAACGATTAAAGCAATCGGGGCGGATCAACGCCTCCGTAGCCTCTATACAGAACATTTGGGCGACATGGCGCGTTATGGGCAGGAGGCACGCTATTTCTCAAATCTCGGGGTAAGCCTGACCTATTTTATGCAGCAAATGATGACGGTGCTGATTGTTGTCTTTGGTATGTATTTGATTAAAGACAACGCATTATCCGTCGGTGCATTGATTGCGACGGTGTTATTGGCGGGGCGCGCCGTGGCGCCAATGGCGCAGATTGCATCCCTTATGACGCGCATGTATCAAACGCGCAACGCGCTTAACACCATTACGGCCTTAATGCATAAAGACGTTGAACGTCCTGCTAATAAGGCCTTTATTCATCGCCCGCATTTACAGGGTGAAGTCGAATTTAAAAATCTATCTTTCGCATACCCGCAAAGTGAACGCAAAATTTTGGATGATGTTAGCTTCTCCATCAAGCATGGTGAGAAGGTTGCGATTATCGGGCGCATCGGTTCGGGCAAGAGCACCATTGCGCGTCTTATGATGGGATTATATCAGCCCGCTGCAGGGCAGGTCTTAATAAACCAAACCGATCAAGCACAAATTGACCCTGCTGATTTACGCCGCAATTTTGCGTATATCGCACAGGATGTCACATTATTCCGCGGTACTATTCGTGATAACATCACCGCCGCCCGTATTGAGGCAAGTGACGAAGACGTCCTGCGCGCGGCGCAAATTTCAGGAGTATATGAATTTGTGAAAACCCATCCGCTTGGCCTTGATGCACAGGTGGGAGAGGGCGGCAGCGCGCTTTCAGGCGGTCAGCGTCAGGCTGTGGCGCTAGCGCGCGCCATGCTAACGAAACCATCTTTATATATTTGTGATGAACCAACCAATGCAATGGATGTACAGGCGGAGAATGCCTTCGTTCAGCATATTAAGGGTGAGGTGCATAATAAAACGCTGATCCTAATTACCCATCGTTTATCGCTGCTTGATATTGTTGACCGCATTATTGTGGTTGAACAAGGCAAAGTCATTATGGATGGCGCAAAAGCGGATGTGATTAAATCTTTATCTGGTGGAGGCGACGCATGAGTAAACAAAACGCCCAAACCGCATATATGAATGCCTTGGAAGAAGCGCGCGCTTTAAACGCAGGGCGCAGCGGGCAGATATTCTTGATGCTTGTCGCCTTGCTCTTTGTGCTATTCATCATATGGGCATCGGTCTTCCAGATTGATGAAATCACCCGCGGGCAGGGGCAGGTTATCCCATCGCAAGAAATGCAAATCGTCCAAAGCCTTGAAGGCGGAATATTGCAGGAAATATTTGTGAAGGAAGGCGACCGCGTTGAAAAGGGGCAGCTCTTATTAAAGCTCTCAGACCTTGCTTTTTCATCCGAAGCGCGCGGAGGGGCAGCGAAGCTCTATGCCCTTAAAATTATGCAGGCGCGTTTAGAAGCTGAAATAGCGGGCAGTGATTTTATTGTGCCAGATGATTTGGCGGCGCAAAACCCTGCATTGATCGAAAATGAAAAAAGCCTTTATGCCTCGCGCCAGCAAGAACTTCAAAATGCGGTGTCTATATTCGAAGACCGCCGCAATAAAGCCGCTGCCGCAAAGGCAGAAAATGAAGCTGTGATCACAAAAGAAAAAGAAAATCTATCGTTATTACAGCAGGAATTAGCGGCTGCTGAGAAAATGCTCGCCGCGCGTGCCATCGCCAAAACGGATGTACTGCGTTTGAAGCGTACGACGAATGAAACCAAAGGCCGCCTTGCTGAAGCGCGTGAAAAAATTGTTGGTTATGACGCCGAAATAAGTGCTTTGGAATTAGAAGCCAAGCAAAAGAAAGATATGTTCCGTACGCAGGCATTGAAAGAACTTGGTGAAGTTAAAACGCAAATCATTGCGATGGAAGAAAGCCTAATAGCGATTGGTGATGTGGTTGACCGTGCCGCATTACGTGCGCCAGTCGATGGTATCATTAATGCCGTGACTATTAAAACGATTGGCGGCGTTGTTGAGCCGGCAAAACCGCTCATCGAAATTGTGCCGCTTGGTGATGATTTGAAAATCAATGCCCGCGTATCGCCAAATGACATAGCCTTTATCGAAGAAGGGCAATCTGTGAAAGTGCGGATATCGGCCTATGATTCACAGCGTTACGGCATGTTAAATGGACAAATTTCCCGCATCGGTGCATCGACCATGAATGATGGTGAGGGCAATATCTATTTTGAGGTTGAGGTTAAAACCGAACAAAATTACCTGATGGCAGGGGCGCGTAAATTGCCAATCACACCTGGTATGCTTGCTGATATTGATGTCATCACAGGGCGAAAAGCCATTATCGCTTATTTGATGAAGCCAGTCCTGCGCCTGAAAGATCAGGCCTTTAGGGAAAGGTAAGGTAAATGTCAGCGCGCCTCAGAAAATTTTTGCCGCTACATATTCTCATGATGGGGACGGTTTTGCTGATCGCGCTTTATGTGCAGAATAGTGACCATCCATATCGCCTGCAAATCCAAAACATCTTATTTGATAACCTCAATAAAACGCATCTGCGCCCTGCATCTGATCAGGTCGTAATTGTTGATATTGATGAAAAATCCCTCGACCGACCAGAGCTTGGACAATGGCCATGGCCGCGCACAACAGTGGCGGAGCTTATCACCAAAATCGCCAAAGACTATCAAGCTAAAGTCATCGGTTTTGATATGGTCTTTGCGGAGGCTGATAACACATCGCCTGATCAGCTTGTGCGTATTTGGCGCAAACAGGGCGGCGATGAAGCCGTTTTTAATGCGCTCGACCGCCTCGAGAGTCACGATAAAATTATGGCGCGCGCCATACGGGATGCAGGAAATGTTGTGCTCGGCCTGAACTTTGAAGATCAACGCAGCGCCAGTGCCTTCGGCTATACACCGCGCCCAAAAGCCGATGTAAGCTTTGCGCATCAAGCGAAGGATGATTTACTGCCTTATATTTACCCATTTGATACAGTCGCAAATTACCCGATATTGTCGCGTTTTTCCTATGGCGAGGGGCATTTTTATGCTGTGCCTGATACGGACGGTTTATATCGCGCCATTCCGATGGTTATGGGGATAGAGAAGAAAAATATTCGCGTAGATGCGGCGGCACATGACCGCTTTTTCTTTTATCCATCACTTACGGCTGAAATGCTGCGTTATCTAACGGCGCAAAATCAAATCAGTTTAGATGGCGTGCAAAACCGTAATATGCATATCAAGGGCGGGGATTATAATTTTGAACTGCCTTTAAGCGCTGATGGGCAGTTTTATGTTTGGTATGCGCGCCCAAATCCAGATTGGTATCTCTCAGCTTATGACGTGCTGCGCGGTGAAGTCCCGCTAGAAAGTTTAAAAGATAAAATCGTCCTGATCGGTACATCGGCAATTGGCCTAAAAGATATTCGTTCCACGCCGGTTGGGAATAACCGCCCGGGGGTCGAGGTGCATTTGAATATCATTGATCAAGCATTGCAGGGGCAATTCCTGAAACGCCCTGATAATGTCTTGCATGCTGAACAAATGCTATTGTTAGGCTTGTGTATGCTGATGATGGGGCTTTCAGCGCGCTTGGCGCTAAGTGGACAAACCATATTGATGCTCGGCTGCGTGACATTATGCTTTGCTGTCACCAATATCGCCTATGGGTCGTTCGGCATTTTATTTGATGGTGTATTTCCCGCGATTGCGTTGTTCTTTGTTTATGTTGCATCAGTGGCGAGTGGTTATTTGTCATCAGAGCGTGAACGCCGTAAGGTGCGTGATGCTTTTGAACATTATATTTCACCGAGCTATATGAACCAATTGGCACAAAACCCCGATCAATTAAAACTCGGCGGGGAAGAGAAAAACATCACAACGATGTTTTCGGATATTCGTAATTTCACATCGATTTGTGAACATCTGACGCCAGATGAAATTATCTCGCTCATGAATGAATTCTTGACGCCGTTATCGAAGGCGATCATGGAAAATCGCGGCACGATCGATAAATATATCGGCGATGCAATTATGGCCTTTTGGAATGCGCCAATTAATGATGAACGCCATGCTTATAATGCCTGTAAGGCCGCGTTGGATATGCAGGCGCGTTTGGATGCCCTAAACAAAAAACGTCGTGCTAAAGATGATGACGCTCTTGTGTTAGCAGCAGGCATTGGCATTAATACGGGACATGCCGCGGTCGGGAACATGGGCTCTGATCAGCGTTTTGCTTATTCTGTGTTGGGGGATTCCGTAAATTTGGCATCACGACTTGAGGCGCAAACCAAACAATATGGTGTGGGCATTTTGCTCGGCGAAAACTGCTTGGCTGAGCCTGATGTTGCGGGGCTCGCATGGCTTGAACTTGACTTGCTCCGCGTGAAGGGGCGTCAGCAGCCAACGCGTATTTATACATTGCTCGGTGATGAAAAATTAGCGGAAGAGCATTTGTTTGCAGAATTGAAAAAAGAGCATGAGCGTCTCTTAAATTTCTATCGTGCATGCAATTGGGATGAGGCGCGCAAGCAAATTAAGCCGTGCCGTTATTTAGCGGAGAAGTTAGAGCTAGAGTTAGACCCGCTATATGCATGTTATCGTGAGCGTATAGATTCTCTGCGTGAAGCATCTTTGCCGCAAGATTGGGATGGCGTCTATATCGCGCGCACGAAGTAAAAAGAAGTTTTGTGGGCTCTTATACAGCTTGCGTTGTAACAATCGCGAAATTATCATCAACATAAAGGCTATAACTGCCGATTTCAAAGCGTTGATACCCTGCCATGCTCGCGCCGTCAGGGGCGATACCAGTAGCTTCTGTCAATGTTTCCAAAGCATTCGCAAGGCCGTTCATATCATCGCTCGGGTCATCGCCAGATTTTATTTCTAACGTCTGACCTGCGCCAAGAGCTGTGATTTTTAATTCGCCGTTATCGCTGCTTTTGAGCATATCAAAAATTTGCTTAACGCTTAAGGTTAAGTTATTGCCGTTTCCAACCTCAATGCTTTCGATGCGTTGAACGTTATTTTGTGTCAGCAATGTGAAATCAATGCTGCCTTGACCGCCCGCGAGGCGTAAAACATCATTATCACCGCCGCCGCCGTCAACTTGATGGAAGCCTGCATTGCCGCCATTAATGGCCTTATCAATTACAAAGGTGTCTTGACCCGCACCGCCATGGGCAACTAAACCAATTTTGTTGTTCTGAATGAAGGTGTCATTCAGCGCCGTGCCCGTCATCATTTGATAGTCGATATTGGCGGTTAGGCTGTTCCCTTTAATATAGTTAGACAGATGCTCACCATAGCCGCGCCCTTCAACGATAAAGGCTGTATTGTTTTCAGAATCGCTAATGATGACATCATCAAAACCGTCGCCATTCATATCGCCGCCAGTAAATTCAAGGTGATATTTGCCAGCAGGCAGGCTGTCTAATGTGTAATTAAGCATGAGATTCATATCAGGATTATCAAGCAAATATTGTAAATTTGCGGTCACGCCATTTAGGTCAGGGCTACCCATAATGATTGACATTTTAATGTCGGTGCCATTGCGCATCATAACGATGAAGTCATCATGTCCATCGGCATTGAAATCACCAATTGAACCCGCGCCTTCGATGTTATAGCCGCTGCCTGTGACATCAATAGTGAATTGATTGGTAAAGCCAGAGACGTTACCGTCTGAAATTGAGCCTTGACCCATTAATAGTTTTAATGATGTCTCACCATTGCTAACCAAAACATCACTTAGGCCGTCACCATTGACGTCGCCAACGCCTTCGACATAACGTCCAAAACCTGTACCGCCATCAATTTGCTTGGCTTCTAATATTTCATCATAATTAAGCGGGTTTTTGCCGCCTTGAATAATGAAGAATGAATTCAAGCTAGATGTGACCGCTGAGCTATTGAGCGTGCCGTCAAACACCCCAAAGGCAAAATCATCATAGCCATCGCCGTTGATATCACCAAGCGCGGTTACATCGCCGCCAATATATTGGCCAGTTGAACCTTCATAATTAATTGAACTTGGCGTGTCGCCTAGGTCGGCGCCAACTAATTCTAGGCGTACTAAACCTTCGTCTGTATTCCGCCCAGGGGCGGCAATAGCGATATCAACATGACCGTCATTATTCAGATCGCCAACATTGCTGATAGAATAACCGATAAAGTCTTCACCAATCCCGACGCTCGCCATACCTGAATAATTCGCATATTGTATGCCGTCTGTGCCATTTAGATTTTTAACATAGGTAAAGCCATCATTTTCAGTTGTGTTTGGCGTGTATCCATTTGCTGCGCCAATCAGTAATTCATGTGTACCATCGCCATCAAAGTCACCGCTGGTGACGGAGGTCACACGCTCCGCACTTGTATTGTCTGTGCTGTTATCGGTGATGTCGTAATAAGTTGCACCGCCGAGGTCAAAGCTTGCGCTTAAATTGGCGTTGCCGTTAACGGTGACATAGTTGCCCGATGTATTGCCGTTTGAAAAACTGCCGCGCAGCAAGACTAAATCATCAAAGCCATTAGATGTATTATAAACCATTTCAATGGCTGAGCCATATTGTGCGCCATCTGGCATGCCTGAAATGACATGCACTTTTGGCAAAGTTGCGGCATTGTTCAAGTTAATATGCGTTGGCGTTGTGGCGCTACCTGTGCTGCTGCCAGAACCGCTATCAATCACGCTTGGTGGCGGTGGTTCTGCAATCACTTTCGGCGGCGGTGGCGCAAGTGGTGGCGGCGCGGTTTGTGTCGTAGTCGTTGTGCCGCTTAATGGTGCGCCATCGTCAAGCGTTGCTAATTTAAACTCGGTAGATGTCCCGTCTAATAAACCGTCTTTCTGTTCGTCCAATAATGTCGGTTTTGGTGGTGGCGGCGCAGTTTGTAATGGCGGCGGCGCAAGGGGCGCGCCATCTTCACTTTGTAAATTTTGTGGCGCGTCAGCCTTTGGCGGCGGCGCGTC
>JASBUS010000062.1 GCA_030147745.1 Alphaproteobacteria bacterium | reverse complement strand
ATATGGCGCATGACCTCGCCCAGAAATATATCAGCGCCCTCGGCATCAAAGGCGTCAACGCCCAAGACATGGAATATGAACGCACAATGAATAAATTCAAAGCCTTCTGGACGGCGGAACTGACGGTGATTAGGAAGTGATCGCCTAAATGAAAAAAACCACGAAGCTGAAATTGTTTAACCTCTGGCCGCCATTTTTGGGGGCGGGGATTTATATTAAGGATATTTCAGACGATATGCGTCATTTGAAAGTGGTGCTTTATCAATGGCCGTGGAATAAAAATTTAAATGGCACGCATTATGGTGGGTCGATTTTTTCGATGACGGATCCGTTCTATGCGGCGATGATTAGCGCGGGTTTAGGGCCTGAATATATTGTTTGGGACAAAGCCGCCGATATCCGCTTTAAAAAGCCGGGGCAGGGCACATTAACCGCGATATATAATATCAACGCGCAGCAAATTGAAGACATCAGAAACGAAATTGCCTTACATGGCAAGTCTGAACCAAGCTTCCAAGTACATGTCAAAGACAAACATGGCGATGTCGTCGCCGAAGTGAATAAGGTCGTTCATGTGCGCCGTCTCAAAGATGCTGCGCCGTAAATATATTTACGGCGTTAACTGCGCCTAATATTGCCTTCGGCATCCACGATGAATACGGCGGGGCGAAGGTTTAGGCGTTTGACGTCGTCTTCGGACAGGGCCAATAACTTTGTTGTTCGGCTGTCGCTGATTTGGAGCATAGATACCTCATGGATTTTTTATATTGTGAAAATCTTATTTAATTAAGTCTAATATAAAAAGGTTAAATTTCTCTAATTCAGATTTTCTTAAATTTATACGATCTGACTTTGTTTATGGGCTTTACGCAGGGCCGCATTATTGACCTGTTGCGTTATTTTGACGGCAGCGCTTTGAACAATATTTAACATCGGGCCATGTCTTTTCCCATTTTTTACGCCATGTGAAGGGGCGGGCGCAGATGGGGCAAATCTTTTCGGGGAGGTTTGGTTTTTTATGCATTTGACCCTGTCTTTTATTCATTTAAATGCTATTTTCTATCTATAGATAGATATAATTTAGTTATCAGCGCTTTCAATTTTTAAATAATTAAGATGAGCATGTACAGACATGAGAATTTTACCATTTAACCCAAAGATTTTAATGCTTTTCATCTGTTTTATGATGATGAACATCCACCCCATACAGGCAAAGGAACTCTATATGAATTCATCGGATTCTGCGCATCAATTTGCATTTACCATGATTACGGGTGATACAAAACAGCTGTCTGATTATGCGGGTCATCCTGTGTTGATTGTCAACACAGCCTCTAAATGTGGTTTAACCCCGCAATATGCAGAGCTTGAAGCTTTATATAAAAAATATGCTGAATTGGGTTTGGTCGTTATTGGCGTGCCTTCAGATAATTTTGGCGGGCAGGAATATGCCGAAGAGGCCGAAGTCGTCGCCTTCACGCAAGACAAATTCCACATCACCTTTCCGTTAACGAGCCTTAATGACGTTAAAGGCAAAAACGCGCATCCATTTTATCAATGGGCAAACAAAAAAGTCGGCCTCTTAAGCGCCCCAAAATGGAACTTCCATAAATATCTCATCGGCAAAAATGGTGAACTCGTCGCAAGCTTCGGCTCAACCACATCACCCATGTCCCCCAAAATAACCGAAGCGATTGAAGATATTCTGAAAGAGGATAGTAAGTAAAATCGTATAGTTTAATCTGGAATGCTAATCCTTTTTAGGACCGCGATGAAATAATTCATCTTTCAATCCATAAGAATTTGATTGTTGTCCATGGAAATACGGTGATACACTATATACATCACTATTTTAGTATAACATTGAGAAAGTAGACAACATAATTGGTCGCGCTAAAAAAACTTGCCGAAACGAGCGGTGGAAATATCTCGGATGAAACACTTTTTGGACTCATCGCAGAGGATTTGGAAACTCGGGGTTATAGCATAAGGCACGGCGCGCTTGCTGATGATATCGCTAATGCTTTATTCTTACATCAGCAAGATTTGAACACAAACAAATATGTTAAGGCGGGCATTGGGCGCGGCAATGATTTCCTACAGAATGAGTTTGTGCGTACAGACGAGATATGTTGGATTACCGGAGAGTCTGAAGCTGGACGCATGTGGGTTGACTGGTCATCAAAATTACAGCGTTTTCTGAACCAAAAACTGTTCTTAGGGCTGTTCTCATTTGAAAGTCATTTCGCACATTATCCACCAGGGGCTTATTATAAAAGACATTATGATGCGTTTCGTGGTGAGACCAATAGAGTGCTATCCGTTGTGACCTATTTAAACCCATCATGGGGGCCAAATGATGGAGGGGAGCTTGTAATCTATCAAGATAAACACGACCATGAGGGCGTGAAAGTTGCGCCTACGTTCGGCACAATTGTTGTATTCCTGAGCGAAGAATTCCCGCATGAGGTGTTACCCGCGACGAGAGATCGATATTCTGTAGCAGGCTGGTTCCGCGTTAATACCTCAATCAATAACAATATTGACCCCCCACGTTAGTCATAGATAAGGCACATCTCAAGGCTTAGGGGTGGTGCTTTTAGCTTTGCCCTCTAAGACCACAGACGCCCGATAACCTTCATTGTGTAAAATAATGTTACGCTAAAAGATCATTAGGTTTAATTACCTTCAGATTCACTTCAGCTTCCTCTTTCATACTAATCAAAGATGTTAGTTATGAAGGGGTTTTCCCATGTTTAATATGAAGTATAGCGAAAATAGTCTTTTGACTGGGCAATTGTCTTTCCGCAAGGCAGCGCGTTTAAGACAAATACGTGCCAAGCCGTCGACGGTGTCTATTTTGCTTGCGGCTGATAAGGACCGTTTAAAGGTCGAAAATTTCATTAAAGATGTTTACGCCAACGCCTTTGGCGCTAAAATTGATGTGCATTATCCTGTTCTCATGAGTGTTCGCGATGAAGATGGCCGTATTTTGGCGGCTACAGGTTTTCGTCCGGCGCGCGACAGTGAATTGTTTTTGGAACAATATTTGGATGCCCCGATTGAAACGGTTTTGGCCACGCCACGCGCGCAAATTGTTGAAATTGGTAATTTAGCGTCGATTGGCGGCGGGGCGTCGTTATTCCTCTTTGCGGCTTTGGCTGCCTATTTACATCATAATCAATACACACAAGCGGTTGTGACAAGCACAGCTTATCTAGAACGCCGTTTCAAACTGATTGGTTTAAAACCGCAGCGTCACGCCATAGCTGACCCCGCTTTATTGTTGAGCGATGGTGAGGACTGGGGCAGTTATTATGATACACAGCCGCATGTCATTTCAGGTGCGGTTGTCCAAGGGTATAAGAAATTACAGCAACAATTAGGCATTGAATATACGGATTGCCGTCCGCGCTTATTCCCACGTTTACACTATAAAAACACATTAAATCTGCAGGATATCTAATGGCTAAGAAACTTAATAAAAATCGTATGCTTACATCACGCGTGGCGGTGTTCATGTCATTGGCGGTTGTTTTGTTGTCCCGCCAATATTGGACCGAAGAAAGCGGATATCATGAAATATTTGAAATGATAGGCGTGGTCTTAACCGGTATGTGTGCCCTTGGGCGTGTCTATTCAACGGCCTTTTTAGGTGGGTTCAAAAATGATGTGCTGATTACGCATGGTATTTATTCTGTTCTGCGTAACCCATTATATTTCTTTACGCTTTTAGGCGTGACCGGCGTGGCGTTAATGTCTAATCATATCTCGATTATGATTGGTCTGCCTTTATGTTTTGCCTTTATGTATAAGGGGCTGATTGCGCGCGAGCAAAGCTTCCTTCATGAGAAATTTGGCGATGAATATGATCAATATGTGGGTCGCACGCGCGCCCTTATTCCAGCATTCGCAAATTACACCGCGCCAGAAACGTTAGAAATTAGCCCGCGTTATTTGACTAAATCACTATTGGATGCCCTGTGGTGGCTTGCGGCTTTGCCGATCATTGAACTGACAGAGCTTGTGCAGTCACAAGGTTTTTTGCCAACATTTTTCTTAGGATGATCAATATGTTATTTGAATTTATTAAAACACATGATCCAAAAAGAATCGCACTATACGATATGAATCGTGCCGTAAGTTATGGCGACCTTGCGGCGGAGGTTGACGCGAAAGCCGCGCAGCTTGCACATGTTGATGTGCTCGCGATAACACTTGATAACAGTGTTGATTGGGTTTTATGGGATCTTGCGGCCTTGAAAACCAACACAGTATGTATACCTATTCCTCCTTTTTTCACTGAGGCGCAAATTACGCACCTCCTCCAAACTGGTGGCGTCACGCATGTTATCTCCCCACATGCAATGCGTGACGCCGCTCATCTTTCTGAATCAAAATTGCCTGAATCAACGGCTAAAGTAACATTCACGTCGGGCACGACAGGCACACCAAAAGGCGTTTGTTTATCTCGCGAAGGCATGATACAAGTCGCAGCGAGTATAGTAGATGTGCTTGGGCCTGAATTTGTAGGTAATCATTGTTCTGTTTTGCCGCTTGCGGTTTTGCTTGAAAATATTGCGGGAGTTTATGCGGGTTTGATTTCAGGCTGCACTATAAACTTGCCGTCCTTAGGTGCCTATGGGCAGAATTATGCGCGTTTACACGATGTATTGAAAGATAGCCATGCGCATTCGGTTATTCTTGTTCCAGAAGTGCTGCGCATATTAATGGCGCAGGTCATGACATTAGGCACATTGCCAGATTTGAAATTCATCGCGGTTGGTGGCTCAAAACTAGATGCTGATTTAATCCATCAAGCGCGCCATATGGGCTTGCCTGTTTATGAAGGCTATGGCCTGTCTGAATGTGCCTCGGTTGTATCGCTAAATACGCCGCATCAAGATTGTGTCGGCAGCGTCGGTCGCCCTTTACCGCATGTAAAATGTCATATTAAAGACGGCGAAATTTATATTAAAAACACAGCGTTTTTAGGCTATTTGGGTGACGATGCACCTGAAGAGATTGCCACGGGTGATTTGGGTGAAATTGATGCTGAAGGCCATCTTTATGTCACAGGGCGCAAGAAGAATGTGTTGATTACATCCTATGGCCGCAATGTTTCACCTGAATGGGTGGAAGCAGCACTAATGAACGAGCCAGCCATTGCGCAGGTTGTTGTCACGGGTGACGGGCAATCATATTTAAGTGCCTTGATTGTCCCAAGCGCGGAACAAGCCAATATCGCCCGCGCCGTTGCTAATGCCAATAAATCCTTGCCTGATTACGCGCAAATCAAAGATTTCCTAACCGTGCCGCCATTCACGTTACAAGACGGCACATTAACCGGTACGGGGCGCCCGCGCCGTGAAACCATCCTAAACCTCTATCAAAAGGACCAGAACCATGACATTTTACGATCGTTTAGTTAAAGAAACCGAAGCCGCACGTGCGGAGCTTTACCATGTTCCACAATTAGTGGACGGCATGCAGGGGCATATCAGCCGTGATACATATATTGCTTACTTAACCGAAGCTTACCATCACGTGTCACACACTGTGCCATTCCTGTTCACCATGGGTTCAAAATTGCCGCCAGAAAAAAGATGGCTGCAAAAATCCATTATTGAATATTTGGAAGAAGAAGTTGGCCATGAAGAGTGGATTTTGAACGATATTGCCGCAGCAGGCGGTGATAAAGCGCAAGCACGCGCATCGACCCCGAACCTCGAAACGCAACAAATGATTGCCTATAATTACGATTATATGACCCGTAAAAATCCAGTAGGCTTTTTGGGGATGGTGTTTATGCTCGAAAGCACATCAACTCAGATTGCGAATAAAGGCGCTGAAGCGGTAAAAACCTCGCTAGACCTGCCGAAAAAGGCGTTTTCTTACCTTTACTCGCATGGTGAGCTTGATATTTCGCATATGAAATTCTTCGAAAAAACCGTGAACCAAATTACAGATGCGGATGACCAAGCGGCGATTATTGAAGTGGCGCAAAATACATTCCGTTTATTTGCGAATTTATTACGTGCCATTCCGCATGAAGGGCAGGTTCAACATGCAGCTTAATGGCAAAACAATCTATATAACAGGTGGTACAGGCGGGATTGGCTCCGCGCTTGTGCCGCTCCTTATCAAGGCGGGGGCGGAGGTCACTTTGTTTGACCGCCGCCAAGATGGCGACTTGGTCAAAAATATAGATCATATCTGTGAACAGCTGCGCATTAACCCGCCTGATATTCTGATCAATATGGCGGGGCATAATGATTTTGATTTTTGTGAGAATCAAAAAATGGATGAACTGATTGCACTGAATTTAACCGTACCCATGCGATTAACGCAGGCGGTATTGCCACATATGAAGGCTTGCGGGGCAGGGCAAATTGTCAATATTGGTTCAATGCTCGCCGTAATACCATTGCCGCATTTTAGTGGCTATGTCGCGGCGAAAGCGGGGCTTAAAGGCTTTAGCGATTCACTGCGTCGTGAATTGATGGGCAGCAACATTGTTGTCACACATATCATGCCGCGGGCTGTTGCAACATCAATGAATCATGGGCTGAAAGGTGAGTTAAATGCGGCGACAAACACTGCTGAAGATGACCCTAATTTGGTCGCCATGATGATCTTACAAGCCATTATAAAACAAAAAACAGAACTGCGTATCGGCTGGCCTGAACGTCTTTTTGCGCATCTTCATGCCTTTATTCCATCCTTCATTGATAAAGGGCTAAAGAAGAATGCGGCAATTGGACAGGCTCTATTAAATAAAAATCAAAAAACAGTACCAAATGAGGAGAAGACCCATGAAAAAAACATTACTACTCTCAACCGCGTTGCTTCTTAGCATTGCGGCTGTGCCTGCCTATGCGCAGGCTTATCAACCGACTAATAATGCGCCTCAGGAAAATGCTGCGCCTGAGGTTGATCCTGTCGAAAAATATATTGCCTATATCCAAACCGAATGGGCGCGCATTAAATATCAAATTCCAGACGAAGAGGCGCAGCTTGATGCTATCCACCGTTTAGAAGATTACGCAGGCCGTGTATCCGCAAGCTTTCCAACGCGCGCTGAACCAAAGATTTGGGAAGGTATAACGCTGTCAACGGATGCGGGGATTGTTAAGGGCATGTCTGCGCTTGGTAAAGTAAAAAAAGCTAAGGCGCTGTTTGAAGCGGCGCTACATATCAACCCAATGGCCTTAGATGGCTCAGCTTACACATCATTAGGGTCGTTATATTACCAAGTTCCTGGCTGGCCGATTGCTTTTGGGGATGATGATGCCGCAGAAGAGAATTTAAAAGCGGCATTAAAAATCAATCCAAATGGGATAGACCCAAATTTCTTTTATGGTGATTTCTTGCTGCAAGATAATCGTTTAGACGATGCTGAACATTATTTGACGAAAGCCTTAGCTGCGCCGGCGCGCGAAAGTCGCCCTATGGCGGATGCAGGACGCAAGCAGGAAATTCGTGCGCGTTTGGCTGAAATTAAAGAAAAGCAGAAAGAACAAGCACGCCCTAAATATAATTAAGAGTGGCTCTTAATCTTTCATAGGGGATATATATGGATTATGTTAGTATTGCTTAACAATATTTCATGATAAGTCAGAATATTATGCGCATTTTATTAGTCGAAGATGATCGGAATTTAGGGCAGGCCACAGCTGAGGGCCTGCGCGATAATTATGCGATTGATTGGGTCATGTCCGCCGAAGAAGCGGAAGACGCCATGGCGACGATCGATTATGCCTTAATCGTGCTTGATATCAACCTGCCCGGTAAATCGGGGCTCGAGCTACTCGCCGATTTACGTATGGATAAACAGCAAATCCCTGTGTTACTGCTTACGGCGCGTGATGCTGTGTATCATCGCGTGGAAGGCTTGAATGCGGGCGCAGATGATTATTTGGTGAAACCGTTTGATTTAGACGAACTTCTGGCGCGTTGCGGCGCGCTGATCCGCCGCAGTGCTGGCCATGGTGAACCTGTCATAGCGCATAAAGATTTACGCTATGAAATATCCACGGGACATTTGCAGCGCGGTGATAAGGTTATTGTGTTATCTGCGCGTGAGCGCACGATATTTGATTGCTTGATCCGCAATGTCGGGCGTGTTTTTTCTAAAGAAAAAATCATGGAACATGTCTATGACTGGTCAAATGAAGATATTGAATCGAATACGATCGAGGTACATATCTCCGCCTTGCGCCGTAAGCTTGGCAAAGATTTGATTAAGACCGTGCGCGGTGTGGGGTATATGATTGAGCCATGAAAAATTATTCCTTAAGAAACCGCCTGATCGCGCGCATAACGCTACCTATATTGATTGCGACACTGCTTGTGATGGTGTTTAGTTATGCTTCTGCCCGCCATGAGATTGAAGAAGTCTATGATGCGCAGCTTGTTCATTCGGCTAAAGTCTTACTACAGCTAACGCAGCACGAAATTATTGAAGATGAAGCTTTTGACCTTGGTATAGAGAAAATTGATTTACAGCATAGCTATGAACGCAATTTAGGTTTTCGTATCTGGTCCAAGGATAAGCTAATTGCGCAGTCGGCCATAAATGCCGACCTTTTCAAGGGGGTGGAGGTTGATCCTGGTTTTTCAAATCATGTGATCAGTGATCAGACGTGGCGTTTTTATGTGTATATTGACCCTGTCACACAAATCAGAATTGAAGTGTCAGAGCATTATGATATTCGTTATGAGTTGATTTTTGAGTTAATGCTCTCCTTGGTTATGCCTGCGTTAATCGCGCTACCGATTATCTTCGCGATTATCTGGGTGGCTGTCTCTCAGGTCTTATGGCCGCTCATCGCAATTTCTGCTGATGTGAATGCCCGCAGCAGTGATGATTTATCACCGCTGCCACAAGATAGTATTCCAGAAGAGGTCGCGCCGCTGATCCGCGCCTTAAATGCTTTATTTGAACGTATTGAGCAAAGCTTCAAACGCGAAAGAGAATTTACTGATCATGCCGCCCATGAATTGCGTACGCCTTTGGCCGCAATGAAAACGCAAACACAGGTTCTAATGCGCAAAGCCGCACAAATGCCGGATTGCGCCGAAGGTTTAAATAATTTACAGGCGTCTATTGAACGTTCAATTCACTTGGTGGAGCAACTCCTTGCTCTTGCGCGTCTTCAAAATGAAGATTTGGAGAAAAGTGACTTTGACCTTTCACATTTACTGGAAGATTTACTGCATGAACTTGGGCATGAGATTGCGAAAAAGTCGATGACTTTAAACCAAAATATCGCGCCAGATTTCCATGTATGTGGCAATGAATATGCGGTATCGATTATGCTGAATAATATTTTAGGCAACGCGCTTAAATATACACCACAAGGCGGCACGCTGACTGTCACACTTACCGCTGATGGCGGGCTATCAATTGCCGATACAGGCGCGGGCATTTTAAATGAAGATAAACAAAAGGTGTTTGAACGTTTTGTCCGCGCCGATAAAACAGGGCAGAGTGGCAGCGGCCTTGGCCTACCGATCGCGAAATGGATTGCCGATGTCCACGATTTGCATATCGAACTTGCGGATAATCAGCCACAAGGCCTGATCGTAAATATAAATTGGAATGGAAAATAAAAGATGCGTAATGTGATGTTGTGTATAGGCGGGGTTCTTGGTTTATTATCCGTTATAATGGGCGCATCGGCGGATCATTTCCTTGTTCTGACGGATGCACAGCAACATAGCCTTGAAACCGCCATACGCTACAATATGATTTATGCCGCTTTGATTGTCGCTTGCGCATTACACGATAACATGCGCTGGCCCTCAGGGCTTTTTGCTCTTGGCTGCATCATCTTCTCAGGCAGTATTTATTTATCATTACTGCTCAACATGCCTGTTCTGACCTATGTCACCCCAATAGGCGGCATCACCCTAATGAGCGCATGGGCGGCAGTTTTTATAGTCGGCCTAAAGCGTCGATAACCTTCACTGTGTAAAATGAATAGTGATGTTATAAATAACATACCTTCTTTGAACGATTTCGATGAAAAGAATATCGTTCATGTTATTTATCCGAACAACCTAGAAGAAGCATCTATTTCAAGGGAATATCAATTGAAATTAAGACTAAGCCTATTACTTTTGGAGAATTAGATAAATACTTGTCAGCAGACACATATAAACATGATAAATTAAAGTTATTAATTGACTATGAAACGGAATAACAACTAAAATGGAGTTTGAGGCTATGGTGATCCTTCCTTCTATATCATTGGCGATTTAGGGTCACCAATTTCCTCTTCAATTTTTAAATGAAAAACACAATCTTCCTAAAACGTAAAAGCAAACTCGTCATAGATGCTGGAAACAGTAGGCTAGAGCCTGAGTATGTTTTTGCGCTAATCAAGAATATAGAGCCGCTAGGATATTCCATATCAGGGGCACTGGCCGAGCGTTTAAGCACTCTAGATGAAAATCAGCTTTCTGTTGTTTATAAGCAGCTTATTTCACATTTAAAAACAATGGTCGGCGCAAATGTCAAATTTCGTCCAATCTATCCAAATTTTCCGAAACAGGTTGAAGAACTGCCGAAAGAAACGCTCTTTGATATCAACACGCTTCATTATTTGGGTGACTGGATAGGCGCTAGAATAATGCCTGATTTCGCGAAGAAGAGAAGACCGAAGCTATCGGAAGAAACACCGATAAAAATTGTTGACCTTGGAACAAACGAAGAATTTGAGAAAATTTTTACAGATCTATTATCTGCAAAAGCGTCGTTGTCCGAAGATGACAAAGCTGACCTATCATGGTTTGTTGAAAATTACTTTAGTGATTTAAAACGATTTCTGCCTAATCAAATTTTACATAAGGAGAACCTTGCTTATATTTCAGGCTTGCTTTTGAAATACACTGAAGACGCAACGGAAATTGTTAGCAATTATATTAAAACAGCGACAGATATACTGAGACTTGCTACAGCCTTGTCAGATGGTGATGTAAGCCTGTCCAGCAACACAAAATTCAAAAGCTTCAAACGTTCAGAAAGACGATTTTTGTTGGAGTTGCTGGAGCAGTGTAACGCGCCAACAGAAGATATGTTACGTCATAAAAAACGTTGGATCAGACTCGGCGAAAGACTCCACCCATCAGAGTATAAACACCGCTACCCCAAAAGCTGCGAAGCATTTGATATCATACGAAATAGCAAACCATATCAGACATTCAACAGAACGTTAGAAAAACATCTTAAAAATGGTGAATTTTCACAGGCTGCGGATCACCTTGAAAAAAGGCCTGGCGAGTTTGCACGGCGTTTAGATCATTTTTTGAGGTCATCAGATGATAGCAGCGCTATTCTGGAAAAGTTTGGGGCAATTAGCGAACAGGTTTCTACAAATGTGTTGTTGCAAATTCTAGCGCATTTCAAAGACAGAGATATACAAAGCGAACTGCGTGTCTTTTTTCCAAAGGGTGAGTTCGCCAAGGCCTTTGCAATTCCGAATGAAGTTGAGCCACTTAATAGTGAAACCTGCACAAAAGTTGTAGAATTAATAAAGAACACGCTGAGCACACGGTTTGGGGCGCGTGAGCCTTTGGGTAATGTTTACATTGATCCAGCCTTAAAAAACTACACAATTCCGTTAGCTCAGAGGGCAGCAAGCAAGAGCTTAAAATGTCTTGCCAGAGGATCACGTCTGGATATACCAAAAGGTGATACAATCCGCTTCTTCCTTTGGTGGAAAGAAGGCATCGTTGATGGTGTTGAAACAGGTCGTGTAGATGTTGACTTATCGGCTGTTATTTATGATGAGAATTGGGAATATCAAGAACATATATCCTATACCAATCTCAAATCTGGGAAATTCCGCTCACATCATAGCGGTGATATTACATCTGCGCCCAATGGGGCATGTGAGTTCATTGATATAGATATTCCGTCTGTTTTAAAACATAACGCGAGATATATCGTTATGTCTTTGAACTCCTATACATCCCAGTCATATTGTAATTTGCCAGAATGTTACGGCGGTTGGATGATGAGAAAACATCCAAATTCTGGTGAAGTTTTTGAGCCAAAAACTGTAATGAACAAAATTGATATTGCTGCAGATAGTAAAATTGCAATTCCTGTCATTCTTGATTTGAAAGAACGTAAGTTTATATGGACAGACCTTGCTTTAACCAGAAATCCTTATTTGTATAATAATGTTGAGGGAAACCAAAAGGGGATGGTGTTAATTGGTCAAGCAATGGCTGATCTAAAGAAACCAAACTTATTTGATCTATTTGAACTTCATAGCATTGCCAGAGGTAATATTGTTAAAGACAGGGAAAAAGCTGAAATCGTATTTTCTGCCGAAGAGGGCATCACCCCCTACGACACTGAAAAAATACTATCTGATTTCTTATAGCTTTTTGAGATGCCCCTGTGTAAGATGTATACTTTCGTATGAGCATCTCACTCAGTTGCACTTGCAACTGTAATATAATGATAGAAAACACAATCTATATCTTTTAATCCTAAAGAGGCAGGAATGACAGGCGCCTACGGAACTTCTAAAAAGTGGAAAAGACGCTTGCCAGAAGTTATGTACAATCCTGTTTTATAATCAGAGATGTAACTTTGGTGCTCTACGCACAGTACGACAACATAAATTCCCATAATTTAACCATCGAACCGCCTAACGTTGGAGGGTGGTCTATATGCTGTCGAACCATTCAGGCTGAATGGCGCTAGGTGTTATTTTGCCTCTAAAAAGTTAAGCGCTGGAGTGAGAAAATTAGAGGAGTAGTTTGACTTTCCCCTTACTTAAAAAAAGATGTTCATTGGTAGCGTTTTGTAATAGCATAAATTTTATTAAGGAAACTTTACTTAATCTAGGGATTAGTTTATGCGAAATGTGCGAATTTTTTCAGCGGTGCTAGTTTTAGCCACTCTCATATCCTTTTCAACCATGGCCGCAAGTCGCGAATTTACAGAAGAGGTGGCCTCTTTAAAACTTTCAATTTCAGTAAGTGAAAAGATCCTAGCTAGAGAACTCGAAAAAGTTGCAACTTTAGAAAAAAGTATTCCTGTCGAACTTGTCGAAGCCAAAAAAGCGGATGAAGACAATGAACTGAGTAAATTAAAAGCTAGATTATCGCCGCAGAAAGAAAATTTACGCACCAATTTACTTGTAATGACAGCCATCGCTGAAAAATTAAGTGGGGCACTTAATGAATTAGATCCTAGTTTCAAATTATATGAGCAAAGGGTTTGGTTAGTGGGAGGGGTTCACTTTAACGAGTTACCTTTTGAGCATTTCTCCGGGATATTCAACGAGAATAAGCAAGGCGCAAATGTTATCAATGGCTGTGAAGTTTCTAAATCGTCAAGAGCCATTCAGGCAAATACAACCAACAGCCATGAGATTATAGTGACGCTTGTGGATGAACCCACTCATTCTCCTACAAAGCAAGGCTGTGATGTGCTGCTCCTTCCACTTGGTACCGAAGCGTTATTCGACAAATATAAACTATCAAAAGCCGATATTTCCAACATGATTCAAGCGTTTTATCATGCCAATGAATTAACCATTGGTCGTCGGGGACAATTAGAATTTGATCGCAATAAAGATGCACGCACTGCTGCAATTTCAGCCGATTATAGTCCAGTATACGAGTTGGTCGACAGCGAATTGAATAAAGCGATGAAAAGTGGTAAAGCAGACCAAAGCCTGATTAATCAGGTAAATACGTATGTTCAAAAATCTATCGCTTTAGAAACGCTCAAACAAACGATACGTGTTCAAAAACTGGTTTTAGAAATTATGCAAGAAAAGCAGGCGTTAGTTACATATAACAGAGTCAATGTTTCAAACAAACACAAAGTTGAACTCATAGTCTCCAGCAAAAATTAGCTGCCATCATTTCAATTTGAGACAAATTCCCATAATTTACATTTCTCTAATTAGGTTTTTGTCAAAGAAAAAGTTCTCAGTGTTATCAATTATTTAGTATGTGTCCGCCCTCTTGTTTTGACCATCATATTCCATAAGTCATATTATCAAACAAATACTATCCTGCCGGTGGAATCTGTTCTGAAGTGCAACAATCCTTGATAGTTACTATTTCGAGAATGTTACACTTCAGCTGGAATTTTTCAAAAAAAGTGTTCTCGTGCTAAAGTTTGGGCACAACGCGATAATCATATTTCAAAGAGAGCATTTCTTTCATATCGGCTCTATGCCCGTAGCATTGGTTCTTGTTGGTATTGAACACCACACGGACACCATCCTCAGAAAATCCGGATAAAACGCCATCCTCCGCGTTCAAAATGGATATATTATGCAACTTATCTTGGAAAATTGAAGAAACTAATATTTTTTGGTTTTCTGCATCTAATGTGCATTTAACGGTTGGTGATGGTCTATGATAGACGTCACATGCGCTCAAGCTTGTCGATAAACTAATGGCAAAAAAAGTACGAGATAATAAACGCGTCATCAATATTAGCTCCTAAATTAGTATTGCATTATAGATAAATTACATAACACCCCTCTCGCTGTCAAGAAAAATATTTGAATTATTTATAATAAAGCATTATCCTATTAATATTATAAATCTAATATCAGGATTATAGGATGCCCTTCCATTTAGATAACATTCAACTTAAAAGCTTTATCGCCGTTGCAGAAACAGGCAGCTTCAGCCAAGCTGGCGACATCGTAGGCAGAAGCCAGTCGGCTGTGAGCATACAAATCAAGAAGCTTGAGCAGGGATTGCATTATGAGCTGTTCGACAGAACATCAAAAGAAATTCGCCTCACCGAGAAAGGAGAGGTCTTCTTGGGCTATGCGCGCAAAATTATCGAATTGCAATGGGAAGCATTTAGCAAGATTAATGAACCAGAAGTGAGGGGAACAATACGACTAGGCGCCCCCGATGATTTTGCTAGCCATTACCTGTCTGAAATACTTGCAAACTTCTCAAAATATCACCCACAGGTAAAGCTTAATATAAAATGTGATCTGACGTTGAATCTATTAAATGAGTATGAAGCCGGCGATTTAGACCTTGTCCTTGTTAAAAGAGACGCAGAAACTATTAAAGGTGGTACTGTCGTGTGGAGGGAGCCTCTTGTTTGGGTATGCTCCGAAAAGCACAAACCCAAAGAACCAATCCAGCTTATCCTCCCCCCCTCACCTTGCGTTTATCGATCTAGAGCACTAGCCGCTTTAGAGCGTTTGAGAAAACCATGTGAAATTGTATATACCAGCCCATGTATAGATGGACGAATATCAGCCGTTAAAGCTGGATTGGGCATAACCGTTTTACCGCTTAGCTTTGTTCAAAACGGTTTAGTCCCTGCACACGCAAGCTTGCGCTTACCGCATTTACACGACAGCGAGATAGCACTCCTAAAGTCAAAAAAACTATCTGAAGCTGGAAAAACACTTGCCGACTATATTCCACGATGCCTTGAAAAAAACATGCATTATTGAGGACATAAATACGCAGGCACCATCTATTAATATTTTCAATTAAGATTGTTTTTTAATTGAAGTTAGAAATGCGCGACTTATATAATAATATATAACAATACACACAACCATAAGGAGATGGAGATGTCTGTTCGAAGATTTAAATCTTTGTTATATAAGTCAAGCAAACTTCAGGCTGAAATCATTAAGGAGCAAAAACGCCCAAAACCTGATTGGCTCAGATTATGTCGGATGAAAAAGCTACGCCTTGTTATGAAAGATAAGATGCTTGAAATGACACAGCATTACTCCGCCTTAAATAACTTATTTTTAGAGCAACAACCGATTAGGATAAAGTCGGCGAATAACAATTATCAATACAAAAAATACCAATGATTAGGTTTGAAAAATACTGATAAATCCCACCAGATGTGAATGAAAGCCCTAGCGGCTACGTTCCTTCTGTTCTGAGCGCCCTTGGTCATCCCCCTCACTTTAAGCCCCCAAAGACCAAGGGCGCTTTCTTTTTGTCGAATATAGTAGTAAAAATATATTTAAGCGCAGCGCAAAAGATCCAAACATTTGCACTTAATATAAAATTTTATGAGGTAGGTTTAAATTGGAACAACATGAACAAAAGAAACTAGAGAAAGATGTCGGCGTATATTACGCACCTTGGGAAAAATCAGCCGATCGCATCATCACGCCTTTCGAGAAATTTGTACACCACGAATCTAGTAGTGCATTTGTACTTGCTGCAGCCACCTTGCTTGCGCTTATCCTTGCCAATACGGCGTATTATGGCATTTACACTGAGCTAACCCACACAAAGGTTGGCTTCTCAATTGGCTCAATAAGTCTATACAAGTCTATGCATCATTGGGTGAATGACGGCCTAATGGCCCTATTCTTCTTTGTAATTGGATTGGAGCTAAAGAGAGAAATTCTTATAGGCGAGCTCTCCTCTATGAAAAAAGCCGCGCTCCCCATCTTTGCCGGTGCCGGAGGAATGCTTGTCCCTGCAGCAATTTTCTATTTATTCAACGCTAATGGACATGGGATTAATGGATGGGCAATCCCAATGGCAACCGATATTGCCTTTGCCATTGGTATAATGGTTATGCTTGGCAACAGAATCCCAAGGTCGTTAATGGCGTTTCTGGTGGCGTTGGCAATCGCTGACGACTTAGGCGCCGTTACCGTTATAGCCTTATTTTATACCGAGAATCTCAATATAGCTGGCTTACTGTTAAGCGCTCTATTTGTATTGATCCTTCTTGGCTTTAACAGAGCAGGCTTAAGAAACCCTATCCCTTATTTCCTTATAGCTATAGGTTTGTGGTTTGCAATGCTTCATTCTGGCGTCCATGCCACATTAGCTGGAGTTATCGGCGCAATGACCATTCCATGCCGCCAGAAACTAGATGCAAATCTTTTTGGCGAAAAGGCAGAGGAACTCCTTTCTAAGTTCAATAGTAGCAAACAAGTAGACGATAATTTCTCAACCAATTCCGTGATGCGTTCAATCACCAATGAACTGGAAGAGAAACTTAAAGAAGTTATGACCCCGCTACACAGGCTTGAACATTTATGGCATGTTCCCGTTGCGTTCATAGTTATTCCGATTTTCGCATTCTTTAATGCTGGCGTACCAATGGAGCCAAGCGCTATCAACGAAAATACAGCACCAGTCTTCTTTGGCATTATTGGTGGCCTTGTTTTTGGCAAGCTGATAGGTATTGTCGCCTTTAGCTGGTTGGCTATTAAGTTTAAATTAGCGCAGCTTCCAACCAATACGCAGTTCAGCCATATAATAGGGACCGCTTTCCTTGCTGGAATAGGATTCACTATGTCTATTTTCATAGCGCAATTAGCCTTTGGCGGAGATGAAGAGCTTCTGCAAGCCGCTAAAATGGGCATAATTGCCGCATCTATTCTCGCAGGCAGCACTGGCTACGCTATTTTGTGGTATTTGGGCAAGAAAAATAGATATCAATCTAGCTCTGAACGAGTATAAAGCACAGCCAAGCATATACAATTTGGAATGGCCCGTTACTTACCTAATGAGGTAAGTAACGCTTTTAGTGAGGTCTTATGATTATAGTTTACTATGATGGGAAATGCGGCTTATGCGCAAGGGAAATTAACTATTACCGAAGAATTGCACCATCAGGTCTATTTGATTGGCAAGACATCACACAACATCAAGACGACCTAATAAGCAGCGGGATTAGCCTTGTTGACGGCTTAAAACTTTTGCACGCAAAAGACTCTCGTGGTCAAATACATGTTGGGTTAGATGCTTTTATCCTAATATGGAGGCAATTAAGGCGCTGGCGCGTGCTTGCGGGTTTAATTAATCCGCCGATAATACGGCAAGTTGCCAACCGTGTTTATATTTCCTTTGCCGAATGGCGCTTTAAACGATTAGAGCATTGTCAAATAGCCCAAAAGCATGATCAATAAATATGAACTTAATCTTGCTGGCTAGAGATTGAATCAGCCATGTAATTTAATCTCTTTTTGTGCTTAGCTTTCCTACCATTTACACGCCTACGCCACGAACGAAAGCTTGCGGGTTTAAGATTTCCTCGCATAATGTCAATTGTCTCCTTCTCGGAAAGCCCTGTTATGGCTTCAATATCGTCAAACGAAGTCTTGTCACACCAAGCCATCTCGATGATCTCACTTACATTAATTTTTCTTATTTCTTCCAGATAATTATTCATAGCACTAGCTCCTTAATTTTATTGGCCAGATTATATGCTGAGGTGAATGCATCTTCCACGCCCGTCCCAACACACCAATCACCACAAACCGCAAGTTTACTTTCATCATCAAGCAATATTTGATCAATATGATCCGCAAGCCCCGCCTTAGCATATCGCCACAGATGAATTGTTTTATAATCTGCACAATCGATGTCCTGCCCTAGAACTCTGCTTGTTTCCGTGACCATATGCCTCATCACATCCATACGGTCATCTTCTATATGGGTATCTGCATAGTCTTCTGATGAATGCACAATTAAACTCACCGCCCCTGATCGCCTTGGTTTGTGGTTATTTACGGCAATCCAACTCAAATCTGAATTCATAACATGCGCAGCATCAAACCCAAGTGAGAGGCTATGTTCGAAGCCGAGCATTAACGCATAACAACCCCGCATTTCAGTCCGCGATATATCTTTATAATATTTAAATTTTTGGGGTATTAAATCAGCAGCTTGAGGCGCCGGAATAGAGGATATAACCCAATCAAAACCATTATAAACGCGCCCAGTCTCATCGGTCATATTCCATTTAATATCATGCTCAAGTTTTGTAATTTTAGTGTTCAGCGAGATGCTTAAATCTTCAGCCAAGAATTTAGCAACACTATTCATTCCCGGAACACCAACATAATAAAGCTCATCTGCAACATTTTTTCTACGCTCCGCTATTTGAGCTCCATCCAGATGAACACAGCGGGGCTTCCAATTTTCAATTACGCCACGAGCAATTAACGGATCAATAAAGCTTTGGAACAAATCGCTTTGTACTGTGAAATATTGTGCGCCATGGTCAAAAAAATAGGGTTCTGATCGACGTGTTGACATGCGCCCACCAACGCCACGCGCCTTCTCAAAAACCGACACATCTGCTAGATTGTTCAACAGTCTTGCGGCGATCAAGCCCCCCAACCCTGCGCCGATAACAGCAATTTTAACCATTATACAATCCCCGATATAAATAATGAGAGGATGACAACGACAGAAACGAAAGATCTCGTTTTAAAATATTCTCTCGTTATAAAGTTATTTTTGTAGAGCTTATAATCAACGAAGAGGAGAAATAAAAAAACTATAATAAACATGATCAGTAGCATATTAAAATTCAACACTAAAAAACCTAGCAACAATAAAATAGCTATAATGTTACTGGATATTGGCAGCACCCGTTTAAACACCCCCTCAAGATGTAAATGCTGCCCCCAATGCACACCTGACATGAAAGACGCAATGATAAGCGCATATAACGATAAAATATCCTGTATAGAGCCCAATATGGGCACATGCTGAATACCAAATATTAAAAATCCTGCGCAAAATATAAATGGGATAGCACCAGCATAAGTTAAATATGGATAGATATTTCGCAATTTATGACCTTTCTTTTTACGTCCTCAACACCTATGGTTATTGAGTTGATCAATTCATAGCTATAGTTCTAAAAGTCAAATTAATACGCGGGCTGCATACTGACTTAATTGGGGGCAAGCTATGCAACCAATTTTCCTGAGTTTCCCCTTTCATGATAAGCAAACTCCCATGCTCTAAATATAACGAAACTCTTTCATCTGTTTTGCGGTGCTTGAAAGAAAATCGCCTTTCCGCACCAAAGCTTAAAGAGGCGATTGCCGCATGTTTTTTCAACTCTTTTTCGTTATCACTATGCCAGCCCATACCTTCGCTACCATCATGATACAAGTTTAACAAACAGGAGTTAAAGCTTTCTCCACTTTCCAACTCTACAGCGTTTTTCAACACCTTCAATACAGGAGACCAAGGCAAAGCTATTTTTGTGACATTTGAATATCTATATTCAAATGCCTTATCGCCATACCAAGCGACCTTGCGTTTTGTCGTGACCTTCTTCCCATATATAATCACCGCATCATTATGCCACTTTATTCCCTCCATTAAATGCTGATAATATTTATTCGATTCAGCCTGTGAGAAAATCTGTCCGAAATAAAAGGCTTCACCTTGATGACTAAGATAATTATGCCCTTTATCAGCATATTTTTGAAATAGGTCCATTAAACCTCCACCTTAGCGTTACATATTATCACTACACCTCACCGTCACAAATAACGCTATTAAATCAAATATATCGCAAACCATGGCTAACGCCTTATTAAAGGCCAATATACAGACATAAAATCGTATAGTTATTTATTTTTTCGGATAATGAAGTAGAGCAGCGTCATACCAATAACAAGACTCAGCCACAGATATAATATTAAAGATTTATAAGTAAGAATATATGCAATAACTTAATCTGCCATATTAAAATTCATAATTACATAAATTAGCTCTTGATTAATTACATATTATATAGTACTAAATCCGTACTTTTTGTCATAGGCAATAGCATAAAGCGAAATTTATGGCAGAGGATTTGAACACAAACCCTTAACGACGAAAAGGAAAAGCTCATGAGTGTAGACTCAATTATTGCCCAACTTGCAGAAAAGCAAATCACGCTTTGGAAGATCAGAGAGAACGAAAAGCACCTCTCAAATGACTTCTTTTCTGCATCTCAATCTAAACACAATGGTGCCCCTAATTTGGCGCCAGAATCTAAAACCAAAAATCAGACTGGTTTAGATTTTAAGATGACGTAAGCGCTTTATCTTAAATAAAATACGTTATGGAGCAGGTCGCCTGAAAATGACCTGCTTTTTGTATTATAGCCTAGGGCAAGGATGGCGTGTTCTGGATGGCAGGCGGGTTAGGCGAGGATTTAGCATCCTGAAAACTGCGTAGCTGGCGCTTATCTGTAATGCCAAGGCGGCTATTTAGTGCGTTTAAGGAATCTTGCACCTCGGGTTTAAGGTCTAGGGCATTATCAAACAGCGCCTGTACATATGCAGGCGTAAAGCTTGATGGGCCGATATTGATGCCAACGGCGGCAAGGTCACTGACATCCACACGCACAAATTCTATTGGCGCATTCACATCACGCAGCGATATGCCTGCATCATAATTTTCGAGTATAAAATCCTGATAATGGTCTTTAAATTGATAGACCGAGGCGGCATCATCCCAATAAAAGCTTTTTTCAAGCGCGACTTCCGCGACTTGGGTTAATATATCCGCAAGTGGCGCCCCATTAGCGCGCATCAGGTTGAATGTTTCAACGGATACAGGGTCATTTTTGGTTAAATCCGCCACCTCTTCCAAATCTCTGGCGAGTAAGCTGTTAAACAGCGCCTGCTTGGTATAGGCATCACGCTCACACAAAATTTGCAGCTTCACCCAGTCCTCAGGGCAAATGATAATATTGCTGCTGCGGTTAAATGGCGTCGCATGTAAAGCAGGACAATAGACCTTCTGCAAAGCATGGGTTGCTTCATGCACTTTCGCAGAATAAAGGCGCACGAGGTCTTCTTGCGCGGATGGGCCATAGATAATTTCATTGATAAAACCGCCGCTATTTTCGTTAAGGGAATAAGACGTATAATGCGCGAGGCCAATATAGCGCACATCAATGGTCTCACGACAATGTGAGGCTTTAAACGCCGTAATAAGATCCGCCCCAATTGTGCCCAATTCAGGATCTTGGATTGCACCAATCCAACGGTCAACCGTATCAATCGATTGCTTTAAAAAATCAAGCCGGTCGGCTTTATGCTTCAACCATTCGTCTTTCAAAGACGGCGGCTGGCCCTGCGGATTAGATGCGCTCATCAATCGCCCCCAATATATGAATAACCTGTTCTATCATTATTTATTTTTCAGATAGATTACGCATTACTGCGCCGCGTATCAAGAGGGTATATGCGATGAATATTTAAACGCCCTATTTCATGCGTTCGAGGTCTGGGCCGTCGGAGCGGCGGCCGTCGCAGATTTTCCATGCGTCTGGGGCGCCTGTGCAGTTGCCGCCCATGCATAAACCACCGCTTGTGCCGATAACATTGAGGTCTTTATCGAGAAAATAGGCAGGGCCGTCGGCGGCCGAATTGCAGTCAACATAGAGCATGCCATCACAGCGATCCGTGATTTTGCAATTCGTGCCATATTTGGTTTTGATTTTAGCGCTATCAACTGCGCCCGCATGGGCTGTACCCGCGGCACCAAAGGTCAACAGCGCCGCTGTAAGCAATAAATATTTCATGATATCCCCCTTATCATGTAATGATTTAAATCAGTTTATGTTGCAGCAAGAAGCTTTTGAAGTCCTCATCCGCGACTGGTTTTGGCAAGTAATGGTTTACATCGCCTTTATTCACCAAATCCTGTGCCTTGCTCTTTTCAATTGCGGTCATCAGGCAAATGACGGTATTTACGCCGGCATGCGCCTTAAGCTGCGCTAACGACTCTGTCACCTGTTCTTTTTTAAGGTGCCAATCGACTAAAATGGCATCAACGCGATTATTTTTAAGGTAATCAAGCGCTTCGGCGACATTTGGTGCGCCTTTATAGGCAAACCCATAATCATCAGACTTCGCCGCAATGGTATAGCGGCAAACTTCAACATCATCAATAACAAGAATTGTCTTCATTCTAGGGTGCTCCTATTGGGTTTTAATATTTGATAAGAAGACGACAAGTTCATCTTTTAATTCAACGGTACGGCCCGCCATTTTGTCAGATGCGCCTTTGACGCGCTCTGCCACTTGTAGGGCTTGGTCGGAATTTTCAGCGACTTTATTGGCCGATGCGGATGTAAGCTGCGAACCTTCCGCCGCGCTTTGCGCGCCGCGCACAATTTCTTGTATAGTGGCCATTTGCTCTTCTACCGCGGCGGAGATTGCGCCTGAAATTTCTTCCATATTTGAAATAATCTTCTCGACCTCTTTAATCAAGATCACATTGCTTTCAACCGATGAACGCACACTATTTATTTGTTCACCAATTTCAGATGTCGCCTTGGATGTTTGCGCCGCTAGGCCCTTCACTTCATTCGCCACAACCGCGAAGCCCTTACCGGCATCACCGGCGCGCGCCGCTTCAATAGTCGCGTTAAGGGCAAGCAAATTGGTCTGCTCCGCAATATCCTCAATCAAGCTGACAATATTGCTGATGCTTTCGGCTGCGGTTTGCAGCTCCGAAATCGAACTCACCGATTGTGATGACTTATGCGCCGCATCTTTGGAAATTGACGCGGCATTGCTGATTTGCTTATTGATCTCGCTAATCGAAGCGGACATTTCCTCCGCCGCTGCCGCCACAATACTAATACTTGAAGACGAGTTCTCACTCGAATGGCTAAGAGCGTTTGCTTCGCTGCTGCCGCCTTCGGCAATATGCGAAATCTCTTCTGCTGTATCAACAAGATGCTTCGTTGCTTCTTCAAGGTTTTTGAGGAAGGTTGTGATTGAGGTATCAAAACCATCAGTCATTTTTTCAAGCGCTTGCGCTTTGGCGAGCTTCTCTTTATTCATTGCCGCGGTTTCGGCTTCAAGGCGGATTTTCTCCTGCCCTGATAGCCTTAACTTCTCAAGCGCTTTGGCAATTTGGCCAATCTCGTCCTGACGGCCGGTATCGTCCAATTCATGATCATAATTTTCATTCGCAAATTCATTAACGACCTTCGACATGCGCTTTAATGGCGTTGAGATTGAGCGCGAGGCCTTGATTGAGAGTGCACAAACAATAATGAAAATCACAATATTATAAATAATCACCGACTTGATCATGCCGTAAATTGGCTGCATCACTTCCGCGCGGTCGATTTCCGCAAGGACTGCCCATTTAACGCCTTTAAATTCAATCGGCTGGTACGATGAATACACAGCCACCCCACGATAATCATCAACCAATTTCACGCCTGACTCACCCGCCAAAGCCAGATCAACCGTTTCACCTGTGACTTTGGTTTTTAAAATGGTCGATTCTTCTGAAAAACGGGAATCACTGCGCATATATCCATCTGCACCGACAATATATGTTTCACCGCTTTCACCCAAACCTTCATATTGCTGCATCACTTTATTGATGCGCGCAATCGGCATCTGAAAGGCAAGCACACCAATTGTTTTGTCACCATCCATAATGGGCTGCGCTATGAAACTTGCGGGCACACCATTACTTGGCGCATAAGAGTGAAAATCAAAGAAAAACTGTGCGTCTTTAGAATTCGCCTTAATCGCCGCGCGGAAGGCATTGCCTAAATCTGTATCTTTCCACTCACCTGTATTAAGGTTGGTGGCATAATCAAGCTCTTTATAGACCGTATAGACCAAATCACCCTCTGCATCGAAGAGGAAAATATCGTAATAACCTTTGCTTTCTAAGAAATGTCTGAAATATGGGTGATGTTTTGCATGGACTTCACTATAGCTTGAGCCGTCTTTGGCAAAGTCTAGCTTCTCTTTTTCACCTGTTGGGTATGGATTGTCGTGAATATATAGGCGCTGAAGCGCATCCTTCTTATTGCCTTGGATCTCTTTCCACGCCGTAAAAAATTCCTTCACAGAATCGATTGTTTCTTGCCCGTAGGCCATTGATGTTAGATCTTCACTAATACTGGCCAAATAATTTTCCAACGCATGCTGACGTGCCGCACGCAACGCATTTAATTTTTTCTCTGTCTCGTGAAGAGTAGACTTCTCCGCCTGCATAATTGAAATGGTATTTGTGGCGACCGTTGAAATAAGCACCATTGTGACAATAATCAACGGTAATTTGGCTGAAATCATAAGGTTACTGAAGAAATTCATGCAAAATCTTTCGGTTATAAAATACATAAAACAATACTATAGAATAGATATAATCAAAACATTTATTCTCAATAATATAGCACTAACTCATTAATTTTGTTTAAATTTTTACATGAGACAAAGTATATATAAAGGATATATCATATATACTTTCTTGGTAGAAACAATGCCTGATTGTTTATAACGCGGCGCTATCCCCTTGCCTCCAAATATTAATTCAAATATACATAGTTTTATGAAAGATATGCTGCGTATGAAATTGCTATCGCTTTTGACGTTATTGGCCTTTTTTGCCAATGCGTTCATACCTTTCTTTGCCGTTTATAGCGTCGCACAAGCACAAGCTGCAACCTATGAAAACCCGTCAGATTCACGCATATTAATTTGTACTGCAAATGGTTTTAAATGGGTCAATATAAATGACCTTGATGGCAACGCGCCGTTTCATGACCAAGATGACAATTCAAACCATGTAAATTTTGAATGCGCCCTTTGTTATGTTTCCGCGCATATGATGAAGCATTGTTTAGCGCCTAATGACACAGGGCTAACGCCACCGACATTAAGCCTAACGCATCTATCCCCTTCTTTCACAAACTTATCTTTCAAAGATACAAAGCTTATTAGCGGCTATCACAGCCGCGCGCCGCCTTATTTCGTCTAATTCCACCTAAATTTCCGCCCAAATGGCGCGGAATATACTTGATTAGACTCAAAAGATAAGAGGCTGAAATGCTTAATAAAAAATCGGCGTGCTTGTTAGCTGCGCTTTGTGTGACATCAACCCTGACCACAATTCCATCATGGGCGGAATCACCAAAAACAACCTTAGACACCATCATTGTTACCGCCACACGTGAAGGCAAGCCGCAAAGTGAGCTTGCGGAATCTGTTGCCCTGACCAAAGCAGATGAAATCGAATTCATTTCCCCCGCGCACCCTGCTGAAGTGTTGAACCGCACAGCAGGCGTCCATATCAGCAATATTGGCGGCGAAGGTCATATGACCGCCATTCGTCAGCCCATTACCACAAGCGGCGTTTATCTCTATTTGGAAGATGGCGTACCAACGCGCCCAACGGGTCTGTTTAACCACAATGCCCTTTATGAAATCAACATGCCGCAGGCTGGCAGTATTGAGGTGATCAAAGGCCCAGGCTCAGCCCTTTGTGGCAGTGAATCTATCGGCGGGATTATCAACAGCATCACCAAACCAAGTCCTGATGACGCGATGTTTGAAATAAACCCTGAATATGGGTCATATGGCTGGAAACGCGTTTTAGCGAGCGGCGGCGCGCCGATTAATGATAATCACGGCTTCCGCCTTGATGTCAACGTCACTGATAATGACGGCTATCGCGATGAATCTGAATATAGCCGCTATTCAACGACAGGCCGCCTTGATGGTTTCATTGGTGATGATGCGTCTTATAAAACCATTTTATCATTCACCCACGTTGATCAAAGCGGTGTATCTGGCCTAGGGGCGGATGATTACCACAATAATCCCAAGCTTAACCTCTATCACAATGATGTTGGCCGCCGCGAAGTTGATGCGCTCCGCCTCTCAACGGAGCTTGCTTATGAGCCAGATAGCAGTAAGTTACTAACCCTGACGCCGTTTTTCCGTGATAACCAGATGAAATTGATGCCAAGCTGGATGCTCAGCTATGATGCCAATGACCGCGATTATCAATTCCAGTCTTTTGGGATGCTCGCGAAATATCGTCAGAAATTCACAGATATAGATGCAGAAATCATCACAGGTATTGATTTGGATTATAGTCCATCAACTTATGAAGAAATTCGCCTGACTACGACCAAAAACGGTGATATTTACACAGACACAACCGCAACAGGCCGCGTCAATTATGACTTTGATGCTGATCAGCTATCCGTATCGCCGTATATTCATGGTGAATGGCAGGCGGTTGACAAACTGCGCTTAACCAGCGGTGTACGTTATGATTATTTCTATGTTGATTATCATGACAATTTGTCATCAAGCGTGGCTGAGACACAAGCTGGCTTTGGCGGATTCACTCATTTGCGTCCAGATTCACAAGACCTATCATTTGACAGCTTTAGCCCTAAATTTGGCGTGATTTATGACCTTGCCTCTGATCATGATATCTATGCCAATTATCGCCACTCCTTCCGTGTGCCATCAGTGGGTGAACTATTCCGTTCAGGTTCAAGCACCAATACAGATGACCTTGACCCAATCCACACCGATAGCTTTGAAATCGGCGCGCGCGGTCAGTGGTTTGGCTGGCTGAACTATGATGTCGCGCTCTACCACATGATCGTGGAGGACGATATTGTCAGCTATGTTGATACAGTATCGAACGACCGTAAGGTCACCAATGCAGGTGAGACAGAGCACCAAGGGATTGAAGTTGCCTTAAACGGTGCAATCAACGATGAATGGGGTTTCCGTACGGCATGGAGCTTTTCTAATCAAACTTACGAAGACTACACCGCGCTTTATGGCTTCCCAACCACGCAAATTAACTATGCGGGTAAAGACGTAGGTAAAGCGCCACAAACCATCGGTAATGTTGCCCTACAATATAGTCCCTCCTATCTCGCGAACACGCAGTTTGAAGTGGAATGGGAACATGTCGGTGAATATTACACCGATGAAACCAATACGAAGGATTATCCGGGACATAACTTGTTCAACTTCCGTACAAATTATGATGTGAATGATCGCGTACAGCTTTATGGCCGCGTCATGAATGTGACCGACAAGCGTTATTCGACTTATACCAGTAATCAGGTTGGTTCTTCAGATATTGAGTACCGCCCAGGTTTGCCGCGTACATTCTATGTTGGCATGCGCGCGACATTCTAAAGCACAGGGATATTGATCAATGCCAAAACTGAAAAGCACAATTCTGAAGAACAGTATAAGCGGGCATAAATGGCTTGGCTGGGTCGGTGGCCTCGCCTTGCTGATTTTTGGTTTATCTGCCCTTTTACATCCGTTGATGACATGGACGGGGCCGAAGGCGGCCTCGTTCTATCCGCCGCGCGCGGTGATGAAGGCTGAATATGCGGGAGCAATCCCGCGTATTTTAGCGCAAAATAATATTACGGCGGCTTTGATGGTCAAAATCGTGCCTGCTGAAAATGGCGCGCTGTTGCAGGTCACCGAACATAATGACCAACCACGCCGTTATTTTGACTTAGACAGCGGTCTTGAGCGCGCTGATTATGATCAAAGCCATGCGCTATGGCTCGCCCGTTATTACACGGGCCTAACCGATGCAGGCGTTAAAGACATTCATTTCCAAAATGAATTTGATCATGCCTATCCATGGGTTAATCGACTGCTGCCCGTTTACCGCATTACTTTTGATACGGATGATAACCGCACCGCCTTTATCTATACCGAACTTGGGGCGCTTGGGAATCTTACCAATGACCGTAAAACCGCGATGCAGACCGTCTTCCGTCTATTACATACTTGGAGCTGGCTTGATAATCTTCCTTATGCCCGCCCTTTGATTATGCTCGTCTTCCTCCTCTCACTCTTTGGGTTGGCGCTGACGGGTATGGCGATGGTGTTCTTGCTTAAACATCGTAAGATCCCTGACCAAAAACGCAGATGGCACCGTTTAATATCTTATCTAGTGTGGATTCCACTGCTTGGTTTTACTGCGAGCGGCACATATCATTTATTGCAATATGCCTATGGCGGCGAGACACAGCGCGGCTTAAAACTTGGCGCGCCAATCAGCATCAGCGCCGAAAATTTTGGCACAAATAGCGACTGGCTTAGCCCATATCAAAACACCAAATTAAACGCGATTAGTTTAGTGCAATCACCAGATGGAAACCTGCTTTACCGCTTGGGTATTCCGCAGGGGAAAGCTGGGCAGAAAGTTACGCGCGCTGAACGCTTTGATGGCACGCCCATCGAAAAAACTGCGCTATATTTTGATGCAAAGACGGGTGAAGAAGCCAGTGTCAGCGATAAAGACATGGCGTTTGCATATGCTGAGAAATATATGGGTCTGCCTGCCGATAAAATCATCCATAGTGAACTAGTTACGCGTTTTGGGCCTGATTATGATTTCCGCAATAAACGCCTGCCCGTCTGGCGCGTGGATTATGCTAGCGATAATGATGATATACTCTTCATAGACCCCGCAAGCGGCATATTAGTTGACCGCGCCATAAATACGGAACGTCTCGAAAGCTTATCTTTCTCATTCTTGCATAAGTGGAATTTTCTAACGCCCATGATTGGCCGTATGGCCCGTGATATTCTCATTGTTGTCATTTTATGTTTTGCCTTAGGCGGCACCGTTTTTGGTTACACAATGCTGCTCAAACAACGGAAAAAGCGCGGATGACATCTGCCATGTGCCTTACCAATAGCGCGATTGATATGCGCCTACCACAAAAGAGATTATCTTGGGATAATCTTCTGGGGACAGGTGTATCAATCCTATTACATATGGCGGTCTTGGTCGGGTTAATTTGGGCGCCGCAACTTGCGCCCTCAGCGGGGCAGCTTAGCCCAGAGCCCGAGGTAATCAGTATTTCGTTTATATCGATTCCAGCGGCGGAAAGTGAAATTCCAGATAGCCGCCCCAAAGCCGCCCCAAAGCCAATCGCGCAAGAAGCCACCGCAGAGTTAGCCGAAAAGATAGTGGAAGAGCCACCTAAGCCCGAAAAACAACCCTCTGCTGCCGAGCATAACG
>JASBUS010000059.1 GCA_030147745.1 Alphaproteobacteria bacterium | reverse complement strand
TCAGCAATGATCAACAATGGACGGCCAGATTGTACAACCGATTCCAAGATTGGCAACATTGCTTGTAGGTTTGACAACTTGCCTTCATGAAGAAGGATTAGTGGGTTTTCAAGTTCACAAGCCATTTTCTCTGTGTTTGTGACGAAGTAAGGTGACAAATAGCCACGGTCAAACTGCATACCTTCAACCACATCAAGTTCAAGTTCCATAGATTTGGATTCTTCAACTGTGATCACGCCTTCGTTGCCGACCTTCGCCATTGCTTCCGCAATTTTGTGACCGATATCAGCATCACCGTTTGCAGAGATAGTACCGATTTGTTTAACTTCTTCGTTACCGCTGACTTTTTTCGCGCGAGACTTAAGGTCTTCAACAACACGGTTAACCGCAAGGTCGATACCGCGTTTTAGGTCCATTGGGTTCATGCCCGCTGCAACCGCCTTAACGCCTTCGCGTACGATTTTTTGTGCAAGTACTGTCGCTGTTGTTGTGCCGTCACCAGAAACGTCGTTCTGTTTAGACGCAACTTCACGGATCATCTGTGCGCCCATGTTTTCAAACTTGTTTGGAAGTTCGATTTCTTTGGCAACAGATACACCGTCTTTCGTGATGCGTGGTGCACCGAAAGATTTGTCGATGACAACGTTACGGCCTTTTGGACCCAATGTAACTTTTACAGCATTTGCAATAATATCAACACCAGCAAGCATTTGTTCGCGTGCGTCTGTGCTAAATTTTACTTCTTTTGCAGTCATAATTTATTTCCTTATGTTTAAATTTGAGTGTTTCAGTTAAGACATTTTCGAGATACGAGCATTACGCTGCTTCGATAACACCCATAATGTCGCTTTCCTTCATCACGAGCAGCTCTTCGCCGTCGATGGTCACTTCAGTACCTGACCATTTTGAGAAAAGGACACGGTCGCCCGCTTTTACATCTAGCGGTACAACTTTACCAACTTCATCACGTGCGCCAGAACCAACGGCCACGATTTCGCCTTCCATAGGCTTTTCTTTTGCTGAATCAGGAATAATAATCCCACCAGCTGTTTTTTCACTGACTTCGATACGACGTAATAATACGCGATCATGTAAAGGACGGAATTTCATTGTATATTCTCCTTAGTTAGTTAAAGTTAGCAAGCTGCATATACCTTATGTGCAAGCCTACATACAGCTCCTTACACTCTGCATGAAAAGCGCGTTTAGCACTCTTAATACGAGAGTGCTAAATACATAGATCAGCGCCAGAAAAATTTCAAGGGAAATCGACTCTATTTTGAGTCTTTATACGGGGTTATGCACCGAAAGCTATGACGCTATCGCATCATAGAGGCTGCCGAATTTTTGGTCATAGTCATAGCATTGATCAATACCGCTGCGGTAATCAGGATATTTCAATGTGACATTTAATTCGGTTTTTATGCGGTCATTATGAACGCGCTTATTATCGGAATAAAAACTTAACGCCATTGGCGGCAAATCAGCTTCATCAATCGGGATGAGCGGCGGCACGGGGCTGTTTAATTTTTCACAGGCATAGGCAATCACTTCATATGATGGTGCAGGATTATCATCACAGACATTATAGACCGCGCCCGGATTTGGCTGCGCGATTGATGCGCGAATGATTTGCACAATGTCATCCACATGAGTGCGGCTAAAGACCTGCCCCGGTTTTTCAATACGGCGCGCGATACCAGCGCGCACAGAATCGAGCGCTGAACGGCCTGGGCCATAGATGCCCGCCAAACGGAAGACATGCAAAGGTAGATTTTCACGGCGGCGCAGAGAGCGCCATTGTTCTTCGGCTTTACAGCGGCGCGTACCGCGGATTGTCGTTGGTGTGGTTTCGGTATATTCATCAACCCAGCCACCATCACGGTCACCATATACACATGTTGACGATAAATAGCCCACCCATTCCAAATTCGGCAGAGACGATAAAATATCACCATGCGCCAAATATGCAGGGCAGCCTTCCTTACCAGGCGGCGTTGAAATCAAGACATGGGTGACGTCTTTCAAAACATAGAGCGGGTCACCCAATGGGCGTTCATCATCAAATAAATAGGCAGACACGCCTGCATTACGCATCATTTCGCGTTTGTCGGAATCGCGTGATGTGCCAGCAACAGCCCAGCCCTCGTCACGCAAAGCCTGCCCTATAAAATCGCAGACATAACCGTAACCAAAACAGAATAATTTTTTTTGATGAGTATTTTCCATTACACGCCCCGCACCATAAAATATGCACAGCCTAAACCGTTATAAGTTTCATTAGATATAGCTAATATCTTAACCTGCCCTGACCTCAAAAATCAACATTTTCATAGTGTCTAGCGGGCAAAAAGCCGGGAATCCGGTCTTCAAGCAGCCCTTGGAAAGATGGGCGCGATTTAACGCGCGCATACCAATCTTTCGCGGCCTGATGCTCATCCCATGGTACATCACCAATATAATCAATAGCCGATAAATGTGCCGCTGCCGCTATATTAGCGAGAGAGAATTGATCCCCAGCGAGCCAGTTACGTTTTTCAGTCAAAAAGCCGATATAATCCATATGGTAATGAATATTGGCATGACCTGCACGAATGGATGGGCCATGTGGCTCCCCCATTTTCAAGAAGCGCTTCATCAGCTTTTCACCGACAAGGTTTTCGGTGACTTCTTGGTTAAACTTAATATCAAACCAACAGGTCAAACGGCGGACTTCCGCCTTTTGCACAGGGTCGTGGCCAAGCAAGCTCGGCTCTGGATAGACCTCATCAAGATATTCGCAAATGACCATGGAGTTGGCGAGTGTTGTACCGTCCGCCTCCACCAAGACAGGAACATCGCCTGCAGGGTTCATGGCTAAAAACTCTGTACGGCGCTCCCACACACGCTCAATTTCACTTTTGAAATCAAGCTTTTTCTCCGCAAGCACGATACGTACTTTACGAGAAAAAGGATGCAGCCATAAATGATACAACGTTCTCATAGTTATATTTATACATCAGGAATCGCGGCTTGAACAGGCCTCGCCGCGATTTTTTAGCTGCCGCGTTGCAAAATTACGCTTTTATATCAGCAAAACCTAAAACGGCAGCGCCTTTAGGATATCCTTGCCAACCTTATCGCCGAGCTCTTCATTGATCTTATCTTGGATTTTGGTTTTCACCTCTTGCCCCGCCTTAGCCTGAAGTAATGATGCTGTATCAATCGCATAAGACGGCTTGCTTAATGGGCCAGAAATTTTGACCGGAATGAAGTTTTCGTTATTGCCTTTATTCTTTGACAAATTCAGCTTCAGCGCATAATCAATGGCCTGCTTAACCAAATCCACCTGACCTGAACCGCGAATTTCGCTTAATGGCGCGGAGAGATTAAAATTGGTGTTATTGGCCATGCCATTCGCTAATGTCATATTGGCGATGATTTGCGTAAATTCAAATCGGTCATCACCTTCTTCAACGGACAAAGCCTGCTGAACAGCAGCCATATCTTTCAGGCTGCCTTCTTCCAAAGCCTTAGCCACAGACAAAGCCTTGTTTAGCGCCTTAGAGGCGCCCCATTTTTGAATGACGCCATTACTAATCGTGCTATCAAGCGCACCTTCAGCCTTTGAAATATCAATCGGGCCAGACAGACATGGCAATTTAATATTACCTTTGGCGTTCAGCGCACCTGTGAACATATCTTTGTTGGCCGCGGCGAGGAGAATTTTACCCAAATTCAAGCCTGACATATCCGTCGTGATGGCGCAGCTTGCTGGCACAGATTGCCCACGCACAGTCACGTCCATAACCGCCTGTCCGTCATACATAGCCAAGTTAAGCGGCGCGATTTTATAGACGCTATTTTGACCGTTAATTTTGGCCGAAACTGTATTCACGACATATTGGTTAAAGGTCACATTATCCAAATTCACTTGACCATTTATAGTCAAGTTCGGCAGCGGCTTTGCGGCTTTCTTTGCTGGCGCAGTGCCTGCTGGTTTTTGCAATACGGCGAGGAAGCTTTCGCCCTTAATGTCTTTACCCTTTAAATCAAAATCTATTGCAGGAACCGCATTCGCCAATGATATAGACGCTGTGCCTGTAAGCACCTGCTTTAGCGCGCCGATCTGAATATTTTTAATATCAAATTTTTTGGCTTTTAATGCTGCATCAATATCGGCTCTGAGCGTGACATCAACGCCGCCATCTTTCAAATTTGGCAGCTTAATATTTACTTTTGAAAGCCCTTCATTCAGCGCAAAAGCATCCATTGATTTATAATCAAGCACCGCATCATATGTCGCATCAATCGCGCTCATCATCTGCCCAGCTTTGTCATCTTGTTGAATATAGGCGGCTAAAGATATCGGCACGCCCGGGCCACCCGCATTTGGACGAATGATAAAGTCCTTCGCTTCGCCTTCTGGCGCCTGAACAAAAATATCCGCAACAGCAAATTTCTTAAGCTGCAGCTTCATTTTGCCGCCATCTGCCGCGGGCTGCGTTACATCTAGATTCATCAACGCGATTTCATCTAAGACGACGGATTTAGAGAAAATATGCGGGAACCAAGACACTTGCGCCGCCGCTTTTTCAAAGGTTAGAGACTGCCCCTTCAAGGCAGGGATTTTCGCATTGCCCGTATCTTTTGCCGAAATATTGGCCACCGATAATTTTAACGATGGGAAGAAGGCTAATTTAATGGGCCCTTTAACTGTCCAATCTAGGCCTGTTTCCTCTTCAAGCTTCGCCTCGACTTTTGGTGCATATTGATCAAAATCCACCAAAGTGCTGATCGCCACGCTTGTTGCCGTCACCAAAACCACAACCACCAAAACAAAACCGACTAAAAACTTAAGAATCTTCATATTCGCCTCCGATACGAATCCGTGCTACAATAAAAATATGCGTAAGGTTCAGATTTTATGCGGAATTTTTGTCCCGCCCCCTTGGTCTGCACCATAATGGAACTATATAATGTGATACAGCATTCTAAACTTTAAGTTAATATATATTGAGGATAAACCATGACAAGTACTGCTCCTTTAAATCAGAAAGCCAATGTATCGGTTGTACAGGCCCTACAAGAAACCTTGGCTGACAGTTTTATTTTATATTTCAAAACCCATAGTTTTCATTGGAATGTTGAGGGGCCTTATTTCCACTCACTCCATGGTATGTTTGAAGAACAATATACTGAACAATGGGCCGCATTAGACGAAATTGCCGAGCGCATACGCGCCCTTGGTGAATATGCACCAACCAGTTTCTCTGAAATTTCACGTCATGCAGAAATTGCGGAGAATGAGAAAAAACTCTCTGCGATGGATATGGTCAAAACATTGGCTGAAGATAATCTTGCCCTTGTTGCAAAATTGCAAGCAGCGACCGAGATTGCACAGGAAGCAGGCGACGAAGCCACAGCGGACTTATTCATCGGCCGCACAACCGTGCATGAGAAAAACGCATGGATGCTGAACAGCACAGCGAAGAAATAATCCATATATCAGACAAAACAAAGCCCGCATGATGCGGGCTTTTTTATGGGGTTATTTCGGCACGATATCTGCCGAATAATAAACGCCAATTAAATTGCGCCCTAATGGTGGGAAGTAAACTTTTTCATTATCTGCACGAAGGCCCGCTTGATCAAGTTCCTGCAGATAATTTTGATACGCTAGGTTTTCGCGCAAATCCGTCAGATCAATCGCCTTGCAAATTTCCTTACCAAACGCTTGATGTTTTAAGAAGACATCGCCCTCTGGGTAAACCGCTGCATCAAATAAACGCCAAAGCCAAGAGGCCTCCTTAGCATTATAACGAACAATCTCAACGCTCATTTTTTTATAATCGAGGATAGATTCAGCGCAATGCTGATTGCCATATGCGACTTGATTAAATGCTGCAGAAATATACGCCTGACGCGTGTCATTTACGACGCGTAAAGTTTCCGCGATCTGCGCCTTACGGCTTTCTTCTGTTAATTTTATACTTGCTGATAAAGTCATTTCCCTGCCCCAATATCAATTTACGTATTAGCCAGAAGATTAAACATAACCACAAAGACAAGTCAAGCGTATATCACAGCCCCAAAATGCGCATTGAAAGATTATACACCCAGCTTATCTTGCAGTTCGCTTGAAGATGTCGTGTATTGGAATCGCAGCTTCTTATCTGGATAGACATAGCGGAAGGCTTGCTGCGCCATTAACGCCGCTTCGTGGAAACCAGAGAGGATAAGCTTTAGCTTCCCTGGATAAGTATTAATATCACCGATTGAGAAAATACGCGGGGTCGATGTTTCGAATTTCTCGGTATCAACTGGGATAAGATTTTGCTCAAGATTCAAACCAAAGTCAGCGATTGGGCCGAGTTTCATCGTTAAGCCATAAAAGGCGAGCAGCGTATCACATTCAATTTGATATGGCTCTTCGCCGCGGTTTTCAACCGTGACGGCCTCAAGCTGACCATTTGTACCATGTAGCGTTTTGAGGTTACCCGTATAGAGCTTCATTTTACCGCTATCGACCAATTCATGCATTTTATTCACGCTATCAGGCGCGGCACGGAATTCTGGTCGGCGGTGAATTAATGAAATGCTGTTGGCGATTGGCTGCAAATTCAAAGTCCAATCAAGCGCGCTATCGCCGCCGCCCGCAACCAAGATATTCTTGCCTTTAAACTGTTCCATTTTACGTACAGCATAGAAGACAGATGTATTTTCAAAGTCTTCCAATTGTGGAATTGATGGTTTTTTCGGCATGAACGAACCGCCGCCCGCCGCAATAACGATCACAGGCGCTTCGATTTTTGTATCCATATCGGTTTCAACCAGCCAGTTTTCATTTTCAAGCTTGGTGAGCGACACCGCCATTTGCCCCAAATGGAATGTTGGGCCGAATGGTTTAATTTGCGCCATAAGGTTGTCGGTCAATTCCTGCCCTGAAATGACCGGGAAAGCCGGAATATCATAAATTGGTTTTTCAGGGTAAAGCTCCGCACATTGACCACCCGGTTTATCGAGGATGTCAATCAAATGCGCCTTCATATCGAGCAAGCCCAATTCAAACACAGCAAAAAGCCCAACTGGCCCAGCCCCAATAATAATGACATCGGTCTTGTGATAATTCTCGCTCATAACTACGCTTCACCCTTAATATTTTTGATATATTAGGGTGATAGCGAAAAATTAGATATTTTCCAAGTGAAAATTTTGTTTTTTATGGGCCAACCATATATGATCCGCCCTGACCATCATGACGATTAGATTTTACAGGCTCACATTTATCTTCTGAGGGCAAAACCGACATTATGCACCACAATTCATCAAGTCCATGCGGACCGTTTTTCGGCATAGTATAAAGCTGCTGAAATTTTGCATCATAGCCCGCAACGTCAAATTGACGACATAGACTGCGAAATACATCATTATTCTTTACCATGTCCTCGGTTATATTTTCGGCAATATCTTTGGCTACGGGGCGCGCACCCAATAATCGCGCGATTGGCATAAACCCATCACCCTCTTTGAATTGCGCGAGACAAACACGAATACCATTGTTATCAACCGCAGCACGCGCTAAAGCATCCTCATCCGCCGCAGCACGCTTAAAGGCATCCGTCACAAGACGATCACTTGCCTTATATATAGCACGCGCGGCATCTTGCGCGGCTTGCTCTTTCTCATTTTTGTAATTTTTTATACGATCTGCTAAACCCATGTTGTCACCTGCAATTATTTGTTATGTATTTTTATGCATTAATACATAACATTATGCATAAGTCAAGCGATATCGTATTAATTTATGGTCAGCTCCACGTCACAAAAGCCAAATTCAGCGGGCGTGATGATCTTTTTGCTTGCGACATAGACTGAATGGAGCTTGCCATCAATCTCACGCGTCCAAAAATCAAGGAAGTTTTTAAGTACGGGGAAGCGCGGGGATATATCATATTCTTGCCAGATAAAGCTTTGCAGCAGCCCCGGATGATCGGGCAAGTGATAGAGGATTTCCGCTGTTGTCAGGCGGTAATCGCGGGTTAACATGTCTTCAAAATTCGCCATATGCAAGTTCTCCTGCAGCAATTTTTAGATACTCTAATACGCTTACCATATTAACTTAGAATTCTTGATAATTGGTTAAGCCGCCCGCGCGGCCGAAATGTATAACCTTGTTTATAAAAGGTGGATAAGTCTGTTAATTCTGTGTGTATAGCTTGGCAAGGGGATTCCTGCTTATGTAGAATCATTCCATGCATATTCGGCATATTTAATTTCATTACGCGCGGACGGCTATGTCTTTCAAATCGGTTTTTACAAATAAGAAAACACAGAAAAAAGCACCAGATACAGCTTTATCAAAAAAGGCTAAGGCGATTATATCTGAGCAGCAAACTGTGGCGCGCGCCGTCTTCAATAGCGCGGGCGTTTGCGTTTATGCCGATGATGCGTTTAACGCCCTTCATAAAGATGGCCGCCTTGTTGATACACATATGCTCGACTTCGTTATTTTTGAAGATGAAGCCGCAATAGATACCCGCAGTGCCTTCGCGCTGAACAATATCTCCAAAACATCTTCGGTTTATATTGAGGATGGGATACAAAACGTATCGTATTTTGATAAATCCCGCGCGAGTGATAATCCAGATTTACGCTACCCAAGCAAGCTGCTCTTCCAGAGCATTAAAGGCCGCGGCGGCGATAATTATACAATTATGAGCCTTGCTGACGGCGACACGGACAGCGCGCTTCCAGACAATATTGTCGCGTTAATTGATGCCTCCTCCGCGGGCGCACCAAGCACCACGCCTGAAAGCTTTATTGAAGATGCGGGCCTCAGCAAAAAAGATATTTCAATCTTTTTAAATATGTCACATGAGTTGATGGCGATTATTAAGCCCGATGGCCGCGTGCGTGACATTAACCATACGATTGAGCGTAATCTTGGCTATACCACGAAGCAACTTGAAGCGATTAGCTTCATTGACTTGATCCATCCCGAAGACCGCGCGCATGTACACACAATCCTTCGCAGCATCTTGAATGAGCGCACAGATGAAAACGGCGTTTTTGCCGAGGCGCATCAGGGCGAGATCATCTTTTTTGAAACACGCATCATTGCGCGTGATGGCGAAACGCTCTGGACCGAATGGAAAGTGCAAAGCACCGAAGGCGGCCTCTACACCGTCGGACGCGATATGACGGATGCGAAACGTCATGAGGACGAATTAATCCGCCACCAGACCCAGCTTTCTGAAGCACAAGAGATTGGTCAAATGGGGCACTGGCGTTGGGATATCGGCCAGAACAGCATTTCATGGTCTGATGAACTTTACCGCATTTTCGGCGTCACGCAGGACAATTTTGCGCCATCGCTCGATAGCGTCAACAGCCTGCTACAGCGCCGCGATGTTGGCCGCATGATGCAAGCCTTCCAACGCGCCATGATTGAAAAGAATAATTACGAAATGGAATTTTCAATTATTCTGCCGAATAAAGATGAGCGCAGCCTAAAATTACAAGGCCGCTGCGAAATGGATAATCACGGCGATGTCTGCGCTTTATTTGGTGTTATCCAAGACGTCACCGAACGCACGAATTATGAGCGCGACCTCCGCAGCGCTAAAGAAGCGGCTGAGCGCGCCTATGCCGCAAAATCACAATTCCTCGCCAATATGAGCCATGAATTACGCACGCCATTAAATGCCATTATCGGCTTTTCAGAAATGATGCAGCGTCAATTGCTTGGCCCAATCGGCACAGAAAAATATCTTGATTATATTGTCGGCATTCGCGAAAGTGGCGAACACTTACTTGACCTGATCAGCGACATTTTGGATATGTCGAAGATGGAAGCAGGCAAATATGAGCTTGATATCGAAGAGCTTAGCGTTGCCAAAATCGTCCGCCTCGCCGTCCATATGATGGAAGGCAAAGCGAGCGACGCTAAAGTTAAAATGAACCTCGATATCGACAATGAAGATGCGGTCTTACAGGCGGATCGCCGCGCGATTTTACAGGTGATGCTGAACCTATTGTCAAACGCCGTGAAATTCACTGAAGAAGGCGGCAAAATTGATGTGGCTTGCGAAAGCGGCGATGAATTTATTCGTGTTGTCGTCAGCGATAATGGCATAGGTATTCCGGCCGATAAAATCAATGACATCACCAATCCGTTTGAGCAAGCGGCCGCGCATGACACGCGTAGCCACGAGGGTAGCGGCCTAGGCCTCGCCATCACAAAAGAGCTGATTGAGTTACATAACGGCGCGCTTCGTATTGAATCTGAATATGGCGCAGGCACAACCGTCAGCTTCACTATTCCAGTGACACATACAGCAAAGAAATAATCATGGCTGAAATTGATAAAAAACTTCTCGAAATTCTTGTTTGCCCTGTAACCAAAACACCGTTGCGTTACGACAAAGCCGCGAATGAGCTTATTTCAGACCAAGCGGAGCTCGCCTTCCCTATTCGTGATGGCATTCCCGTAATGTTGGTGGAAGAAGCCCGCCCCCTCGCCCCGAATGAGAAGAAGAAAAAGCCTTAAGCCTTGAGCGGTCTGCGGCAACGCAGCATGGTAATTTCTTTGACATTTACAAAATATTAGCCTTTATTAGGCATCATATGCACGTAGAGATAAATATGGGGGCATATTTTGCAGGATAATACGATTAGTAACTATATTCACGATCACGTCATTGAACATGTGATTTTTGATAATGATGGGACACTTTATCCCGAGCCGGCAAATGTTAAAGACAAACATATGCAAGCGGCGATTATGGCGCTTAATCCGCGCTATCCGCATTGCTCTGATGATGAAATCCGTGACATGATTAAACAATCGCAGAAAGAGTATAAAAGCTCCTTCGGTATGTTTGTTGCCGAAATTGAGTGCCCTGAAGATCGTCACAATGAATTAATGCGCCTGCGTGATTTACATTATGAATGCTTATCTCGCCTCGCCTTCAAGAATTTCTTTGACCAAAGCGCATCCCCGGCCCCCGAAATTGGTGATTTACGCATCAAAGGCGTCAATGTCCATGTGGCAACACATGGCAATTTGACATGGACAAAATTCTCACTAGAGCAAAATGGCGGGTTATCACGCTTCTTTAATGACACGAATATTTTCACAAAAGACGAAGTCCCCGACCTTGCCGGCAAAAATGAAGGCACAATCTTTTATGAAATGCTGATGAATAAAATGGCGCTGCCTGAAGCAAACGAAGGCCGCGGCCGCAATTGCGCTATGGTCGAAGACACCGCCAAAAATCTGATTGAAGCCAAACGCCTTGGTATGATGACCATTTTGATTAGCGACACGATGAACGAAGATGATAAGCCAGATTATATTGACGTCATCGTTCGCAGCAATGCTAAAGGGGCGATCCAAGCGGTTAATCTTAGCAATTTGCAGCATGAAAGAACTGCCGCGCAGAAGTTTACGGCCAAACCAGATAGCACAGGGCAAGATATCAGCCCATGACACAATATAAGCAGCCATATTCCAGCCCCAAATTATCACAGGCTTATACAGAAGCCTGCTTGGTTAAGCCACAAACAGGTGAAAGCTTAAATGCACGCATTGCTTTGCTTGGTAAAATCATGGATGAGCGCCGCGAAAGCATTGATACGCATTACCAAAAAAATGGCGGCAACAGCCCCTCACCAATTGGCGGGACAATAAATCTCAAAAGCTAATAGGTCACTCTATTTTCGATTGACTTTTATACGCCGCTTCATCACTTTTAATATATAAAATCTTTATGCAGGAGTTTCACAATGAGCACAGATAAAGCCGAGCGCGTTTTTATATTCGACACAACCTTGCGCGATGGTGAGCAATCCCCTGGCTGCTCTATGAATATTGAAGAGAAACTCAAAATCGCTGCCGTGCTTGATGAAATGGGCGTTGATATTATTGAGGCGGGCTTCCCTATGGCCTCCAAAGGCGACTTTGAAGGCGTCAATAAAGTCGCGCAAACCATAAAAAACGCAACCGTCTGCGGGCTATCACGCGCCGTGCGTAAAGATATTGAAGTCTGCGCCGAAGCGATTGCGCCCGCAGCGCAGCGCCGTATTCATACCTTTATTTCAACATCGCCATTACATATGCGCCATAAGCTGCAGATGGATGAAGAAACGGTTTTAGAAAAAATCAAAGAAAGTGTAACTTTCGCCCGCAAATTCACCGATGATGTTGAATGGTCCGCCGAAGATGGCAGCCGCAGTGAAGATGACTTCCTGTGCCGCGCTGTTGAAACCGCCATTTTAGCGGGTGCGCGCACCATTAACATTCCCGATACTGTGGGTTATGCGACACCAACTGATTACGGCGCATTGATTGCGATGTTGATTAACCGTGTCCCCAATATTGATCAAGCGATTTTATCCGTCCACTGCCATAACGACCTTGGCCTTGCGGTTGCCAACTCCCTCGCAGGGGTTCAGGCGGGCGCGCGTCAAATTGAATGTACCATTAACGGCATTGGTGAGCGCGCTGGTAACGCCGCGATGGAAGAAATTATCATGGCGATCCGCACCCGCCAGAACCAATATCCTTATACAAATAATATAAAGACAGAGATGATCACCAAAGCGTCACGCACTTTGTCAAAAATTACTGGCTTTAATGTACAGCCAAATAAAGCAATTGTCGGCGCGAATGCTTTCGCCCATGAAAGCGGCATTCACCAAGATGGTATGCTCAAGCATCGCGGTACATATGAAATCATGACACCAGAAAGCGTGGGTCTTACGGAATCTAATTTGGTTTTGGGCAAGCATTCAGGCCGCCATGCCTTCCGCGCGAAGCTAGAAGACCTTGGCTATAATTTAGGCGACAACGCACTGAATGATGCCTTTAACCGCTTCAAAGACCTTGCCGATCAGAAGAAAGAAATTTTTGATGACGACATTATTGCGTTGATGGATGACCAGAACCGCATGGATGCGACACAAGATATTCAATTTGAAAGCCTTGTTGTCCACGCAGGTACTGACGGCCCACAAACAGCGCAAATTACATTAAGTATTGGCGGCGAGAAATCTACAGCCAAAGCAAGCGGCAATGGCCCAGTTGATGCCACATTCAAAGCCATTCGCGACATTTATCCGCATGATACGACAGATTTGCTGCTTTATAATGTCCACGCCGTCACTGGCGGGATTGACGCGCAAGCCGAAGTTACCGTGCGCCTACAAGAGAATGGGCATATCGTGAACGGCAAAGGCGCAGATGTTGATACAATGATCGCATCAGCCAAAGCCTATGTGCACGCGCTTAATAAGCTCGCCCATATTCGCGCCCATAGTGCCCAGAATGGTAACCAAGCGCCAATATATGAGGTTGGCCCATAAGATAACGCGCCATTTCCTCCAAAACGTCCCAATATGATACGGTGCACATTCCGAATTAAGCGTATCAAAATAGAACGAATCTTATAGAAGCCCTGTTTTAGTCAATAAAAACAGGGCTTTAATTTTAAATAAAAAGCGGCGCATATTTTGCATAATTATTCCTAACATTAGATTGGAGATAATTATGATTAACTTGACCCTAAACATGAACAACACAGAGCGCTTAGAAGATCTGTTGGCACAGGTTCAAGATGTATTATTTCAAGATAATGAAGACACTATAAACGCGCTTCCAGAAATTAATGAAGACACAAAAATCAACGCAGCACTTATGGCAGCCCTTAACGCGATTGAGCCATCAAGCGAAGATAGCGCCGCATTTGATCCAGACGCTGTAGAATTAGCCGTTGAAACTGGCGTGAGCCACAAAATGAGCGATGATGTTGATCTAAGCGATACTGGCGCATCAATTGAAAATTACACTGGTACACTTGATAATGCAGAAATTGATATGAGCCAAATGGCGCATATCTTCACTGATGAAAGCTTCGCCCTTTTCAGCTTCATTACATCACTTTTACAAGGTGAAGATCTATTAGAAAACTTTATTGAAGACCTTGCGGAATTCAGCTTTAACGCATTTAACGTCCATGCCGCAATGTTCGCAGGCTTTGAAAACTTCATCACAGC